>CAZHSK010000020.1:0-17957 GCA_964535235.1 uncultured Treponema sp.
ATCTGATAGAAAACCGCCTCGCGCCACCATGGCCCCGATCCGCTTATTTTCCCCATAGTATTGAATATAACCATATACCCCGGACAAAGCCCCAACAAGAGCGCCTCGGCTTTGACGAAGAGCCATTTTTAGGCTATACTGCGCAATTATGGAGAACACAAAGGTCCCCGCCTACTCGATAGATCAACGCGTAGTCTATCCCAGCCAGGGAGTCGGTCGCATTCTGGAAATCAGGGAAAAATCCTTCAAGGATTCAAAAATCCTCTATTACATCATCTATCTCGAGTTTTCCGACATGACGGTGATGGTGCCAATAGAAAAGGCCGAGGGCCTTGGACTGCGACCTATAGTACCCAGCGAAGAAGCCGAGAAAGCTCTTACCTTTATCTCCGAGGATTATGCCCCCATCCCGACGGACTGGAAACTTCGCTACCAGATGAACCTGGACCTCCTTAAAAAGGGGTCGATCATGGACATCGCCTCGGTGGTTCGCTCGCTTTATCACCGTTCCAAGATCAAGGAACTGCCGATTTTGGAGCGAAAGCTCTACGATTCGGCGATCAACCTACTCCAGGACGAGATATCCTATTCCCTTGGGAAACCCAAGGACGAAATCTCCAAACTAATTCTGGAACGCCTGGAGCGTTGACGTGTCTAAACCGGCCAGCCGGAATTCCCTGTCCTCAATAGACTCCCCCTCCCTTCCTCTCTCAGGCGGAGTTTTCCTTTTACTGACAGCCGCGGGGTTCTCCAGTCGCTTTGGTCAGGGCAAGAAGGAGTTGGCCAGAGTAGAGGGGAAATCCGTATTACAGCGCGCCTTGGATCCTTTTCTCCAAATTCTAGGCCTTAAGGGCGTCGTAATAACCTATCCCAAGGGTTTTCTTAAGGAAATGGAAGAAGCGCTATCCCCAGAAATGAGGATAAGCTTGGATAAACTTCCCTTTGGCCTGCGTTTCATCCCTGGTGGGCCTACACGCCAGGCATCGGTGGCTCTGGGGCTGGAAGCCATTGCTCAAGCCGGGCTTTCTTCATCACTTGCCATGGATGGCATGTCGGTGCTCATACACGACGCGGCTCGCCCCTGGGTTAGTCCCCATCTTATCGCAGCGGTGCTGGAAAAAACCCGTACAACCGGAGCCTGCCTGCCCTTGAGTGACCTCGCCGATACACCCAAGCTTGTGGGCGATGAGGGGCGTGTCACAGGCCATCCCGACCGCAGCTCCATCAAGGCCGCCCAAACTCCACAGGGCTTCGCATTCATCCCACTTCTGGAAGCTCACCGCCGCGCCGCGGCCGATGCTTGGCCCTGCACTGACGATTCATCCCTCTGGCATCGTTATATAGGCAGCGTTTCCTACGTTCCCGGAGACAGAAAAAACATAAAGATCACCTACAAGGAAGACCTGGATATGGGCAACTGTGGTGAAAGCCGGTTTAGAATAGGCGAAGGCTGGGACATCCATCCCCTTATTGAAGGCAGAAGACTCTTGCTGGCGGGTTGCGAGCTTGCGCATCCAAAGGGCGAAGCCGGACATTCCGACGGCGATGTCCTCTGGCATGCCATTATCGATGCCCTTTTGGGAGCCGCCGGCCTGGGCGACATAGGCACCCATTTTCCGCCCTCGGATTCCCAGTGGAAAGACGCCGACTCCAGTCGTCTGGCCCGTATCATAGCCGATAAAATCAAAACAGAGGGATGGTCTATCGCTAATATCGATTCAACAGTCATTCTAGAAAGGCCGGCAATAAAACCCTACCGGGAAAAGATTGTGTCAAGCATTGCCGCTGGATTGGGCATTGATGCATCGAGGGTTTCGGTTAAAGCCAAGACCATGGAAGGATTCGGAGAAATAGGGACCGGGGAAGCCATTGAGGCCCGGGCCGTAGTGCTTCTGGAATCCCTAGCTTGAAAAAACCGGTCCTTTTAAAACCTCGTAGCCTTTTTTCTAATTTCGTCGAAGAGCCCTGCAAAATCACTCTCGTTCCTGAAAAAGACCACTGGCTTGCCCGGAGGATCCTCCAATTCCACAACACCACCCCCATAGTGACGGGATGTCCACAAGTGCACCCACTCGGCATCGGGAAGCAATGCTTTTCTTTTTCGCAAGCCAGTGCTTGGCAGTCTTCCTATCGGTGGAGCCATTAAAAGATCTCGCCCAAAGAGCAGCTGATCCTTTCTAGTCCAAAGCTCCTTGGAAGCGGGAAATTCCAGTGAAGGATGGCGCAGGGCAGGGAGAGCTTTGAGCTCCCACTCGCGGGCACAGGCCTCCCTGTAGGGCTTGAGCAAGGCGAATATCTTTAGCGAAGCGATGAGCCTAGCCCGGAATTCTCTGGAATAGGCACCGGGATTGGCCAGGGATAGCTGGCAAAGGGGGCCGAAAGCAGCCAGGTCCAGAAACTGCAAGGACTCCACATTGGATTCATTCCCAGCTTCCTGCGGTAAAAATGGGATAAAGGGATTGGCCGCGCCGGAAAAGGAAAGGGAAAGTGCGGCAGGTATCGAAGCCACAGGCACATAGCCTGAGGCTGTAATAAAATCATTCCACTGTTGTACCCCGAGAGTAGATATCAGCGTTTCAGGGAGCGAGGAATCCTGCCCTCGCAGAATCAAACCCGGCTCTACCCCCGCCTTTTGGAGGGTCGATAGAATTTCACCGGTATCGTCTACAGAACCCCGCAGATGTATAACCGGCCCCTGGGTAGCCAAATATCCGATTCCGCTATACTTTGCATCCGATTCGGTTTTTTTCCAGGCTGCCAGGTTTCCGCAGAGAGATTCCATCGCTCCCCCAGGCGATTCGTCAAAGCCCAGGACTATTGTGCGTACACTTGCCTCGAAACCTACCTCCATCCTGGTGGAGCCGAAGCTCCAGTCAGATGGTATTCCTCCTGGGACATGAAGCCACCAGGCTTGGGAAGAGAACACTGTGGGAATCGGCTTTACCTGTGCAGTATCCACTGGCGTGCGAAGGCTCAGCTTTTTTCCTGAGAGGCTTAGCGCTTCGTGGGGGGCGAGGCCGAAGAGGAACTCACCGGAAGCCAGAGGAAAATATATGCGGAGGGCTGTATAATCAGGTTTAATTGCAGAAATGGCGAGAATGACAAGTTCTTTTAAAGCAGTCACTTCCACGGCAAAGCCGCCTGAAAAGCTAAGGAAAAATTTGTCGGGTCCTTCATTTTTGATTGAACAAGCTCCCAGTCCTTTCCATGATCGGGATACCAGAGAGCCTGTTGGGGAGTTCTTGGAGGTTCCTGGTATCGGGGATAGAAAAAAACCTGGATGACGGGAGGAATGGCGCACGATGCAGCGCGCATCGTGGAAAAGCTCAAAGCCGTCTTTCCATGGAGTACAGGATATCAAAGGCCGCCCCCTTTCCCGCTACAGGGTTTTAGCGATGCGTACGATCTGCCAAAACCTTGAAAACCGCTCCTACGATACTCGAGCATGTCACACTATTTCAACTCATTTTGGATTGCAGTATGCTTAAAATCGTTTTATACTGATTCGGGTCGGCATATCGTTCCAATAGCAGCGGTCTATGGAGCGCCGATTCAAATCGTTTCTCGGAGGTCTAAATGAAGAAGTTACTCGCCATTCTGTTCTGCTTGCTCATCGCGGCAGGCGCTGTCAGTGCGCAGCAGAAATTCATTTCCATCGGCACCGGAGGCACAGCCGGCACTTATTATCCATTGGGCGGCGCCATGGCCGAAATATGGAACAAGAATATCGCCAGGATGAATGCCACCGCTCAGTCCACCGGCGCTTCGGCCGCCAATGTCACCCTGCTTAAAGACGGCAAGGTCGATGTGGTCATTATTCAGAACGATGTCGCATTCTATGCATACAACGGCTCCGTGCTGGATCAGTTCAACGGCAAGCCCGTATCCGATCTTCGCGGTATGGCCAGTCTCTATAACGAAACCGTCCAGCTCATCGCCCTCGAGTCTTCCGGCATCAAGAGCGTATACGACCTGAAAGGCAAGAAAGTTTCCGTTGGCGCCGCCGGATCAGGCGTTGAAGCCAATGCGAAGCAGTATCTCGAGGCCGCTGGTCTTACCTATGCCGATATCAAGGTTCAGTACCTCTCCTTCGCCGAATCCGCCTCCAACCTCAAGGATGGCAACATCGACGCCGCCTTCACCACCGGCGGTTTCCCTATCGCTGCCATCTCCGACCTCGCCATTTCTAAGAAAACCGTCCTCGTGCCGGTAGACAAGGCGCTCCAGGACAAACTCATGGCCAAGTGGTCCTTCTATGCTCCCACAGTCGTCCCTGCCAATACCTATAACGGCATCACGGTGGATACTCCCTCTCTCTGCATGAAGTCCATGCTTGCCGTCAGCTCCAAGCTGGATGCGGATCTCGTGTACCAGATGCTCAAGACCATGTTCGCCAATGGCCCCAGGCTTGTCGCCGCCCATTCCCAGGGCGCGAACATCAAGCTCGCCACCGCAGTCGAAGGCATGTCCATCCCCCTGCATCCCGGTGCAGAAAAGTTCTACAAAGAAAACAAATAGTCAGCGTTTTATGGGAACGGATCTGCCGGTGTATCGGCGAGTCCGTTCCCTTTGAACAGAAGTTGCTGCGAGCCGCAAGCTCGCCGGGAAGGTGGGATGAAAGCAGGCAATAGAAAAGCACTTGTTGCCGCCATCATTGCCGCCTTTCTTTTTGCGATTATCGCGGTGCTTATAAACGTATCGACCTTGCCTGCGCTGCTGATTTACGATGCAAAAGGGGAAAAGCTCGCTGAGCTCCCTCTGGAACACGGCGGCTTTATCCACCATTACATCCATTCGATACATAAAACGCCAGTCGATGAAGAGTTCACCGTTTCCGGTCCGAGTCTGGAGCTTGTACGAGTCCGTTACGACAGCTATGGCGTGGGAATGCCTTCGGATGGAGGAGAGGCGTTCCGCATTGAGGACAATCGCTTTGTCGTCGATATGCAGCGTTCGTTCACGCATCTGGATATCAGCGTATCGCATCTTGCGGACCATGGTGTTTCGATTGATGGAAGCTTTTACCCATTTACCCAGTGGGTGCCAAAAGAGTCTTCGATCACGCTGACGGCAGGGAAAAAGGTACTATTTTTTTCCAGGAGGAAGGCTCATCTATGAGCGATCAAATCATCACCGATGATCAGCCTGTGGACAGTCAGGCAATACTGAAGAAATTCGATAAAGAATCGGATTACCGTGTCTACATTGGCTTCTTTGCTAAATTCGTGGCAGCGCTCGCCATCACTTTTTCCGTTTTCCAGCTCTACACGGCCATATTCGGCGTACTGGACGCGATGATCCAAAGGTCTATACACCTGTCATTCGGTCTATGTCTCATCTTCCTCCTTTACCCTACCAGCAAAAAATGGTCACGGACCAAGCTCCATCCGCTGGATGCACTGCTGGCCATCCTGGGCGTCCTCGCTCCCATGTACATTGTTCTAAATTATCAGGCACTTGTCGGCAGAGCAGGTTCGACAACCGCATTCGACCTCGTGGCGGGTGTCATAGGAATTCTCTTGGTGCTGGAAGCGGCTCGCAGGGTGGTGGGCATGCCCATGGTCATCGTCGCCCTGGTGTTTGTGATCTACGCCTTCGTAGGTCCCTATATCCCCGGCAAACTGGCCCATCGCGGAGCAAGGGTGGATACCCTAGTACAGCATCTTTACTACACCACGGAGGGAATCTTCGGCATACCCTTGGGAGTATCGAGTACCTTTATCTTCCTTTTCATCCTCTTTGGCGCTTACCTGGAACGGACTGGCCTTGGGCAGCTCTTTATCGACCTCGCCAACGCAGTTGCGGGCTGGGCAGCCGGGGGTCCGGCCAAGGTGGCAGTGCTGTCCAGCGCCCTCATGGGCACTGTGTCGGGCTCTTCGGTGGCCAACGTCGTCGGCACGGGATCATTTACGATTCCCATGATGAAGAAACTCGGGTATAAGCCGGAGTTCGCTGGAGCGGTGGAAGCCACAGCATCCACCGGCGGCCAATTGATGCCGCCGATAATGGGTGCCGCAGCCTTCCTTATGGCCGAGTTTACCGGTCTTCCTTACTCGCGGATTATCGCTGCCGCAGCATTGCCCGCCCTTCTTTACTATTTTGGCGTATGGTCAGGCGTGCACTTTGAAGCGAAAAAGCTCGGTCTCAAAGGCCTCAACAAAGAAGACTTGCCTAAGTTCAAGCGCATAATGCTCGAACGCGGACATCTCATTATCCCCTTGGTGGCGATCGTCTACCTCTTGGTTACGGGCTTTACCCCCATGAAGGCCGCGCTCTGGGCAATTATTCTGTCGATCCTCTCTTCCATGCTCCGAAAATCGACGCGAATAAAGCCGATGGAAATAATCAAGGGACTTGAGGCCGGCGCAAGAGGCGCGTTGGGAGTCATCGCAGCAACAGCCTGCGCGGGTATAATAATCGGCGTGGTAACATTGACCGGCCTTGGATTAAAGCTCGGCTCAGTACTGGTGGATATTGCCAACGGCAATCTTCTCATTACCCTGTTCTTCACCATGGTAACCTCGATTCTATTAGGCATGGGCGTACCCACCACAGCCAATTACGTCATAACTTCAACCATAGCCGCTCCGGCCATAGTCATGATCATGGCCCAAAAGGCTGGGCTGGACCCCAATCTAGTGGCACCGGCCAACATCATCCTCCCCGCCCATATGTTCGCCTTCTATTTCGGAATAATTGCCGACGTTACTCCGCCGGTTGCGCTGGCGGCGTTCGCAGGCGCGGGAATTGCCAAGGCCAATCCCATGAAAACGGGAGTAAATGCGACAAAACTTGCCGTGGCGGCCTTCCTCGTGCCCTATATATTCGTCATGAACCCGCAGATGCTGTTATTCAACGTTACGGCCCTGGGGCTTATCTGGATGATGATAACCAGCCTCGTAGGCATTACCGCTGTCTCTGGCGCAGTAAGCGCGTGGTTCAGGACGAACATGAATTGGATTGAAAGAATAGCCGCGTTTGTGGGCGGCGTAATGCTGATCGACCCAGGTCTGATAACCGATATAATCGGCATTGGCCTTTGCGTCGCCGTATTTATCTCTCAGCAGATTAAGTACAATAAGAAGCGAGCCGCGATAGCATAACGAATCGTCGCGCGCTAAATAGGGGCTGTACCGGGATAAAAACCTGGACAGCCCTTATTTTATGCACGCATTGTTTTAAAGATACGACTGCGCTGTTTTGAGGATGTCCGCAAATACACCGCCGGCGGTAACCGCTGCCCCTGCGCCTGGGCCTCTGATCACTAGGGGGTTGGTCGAATAGCGTTCGGTGCTGAACATCACCAGATTATCCGTGCCCGATAAATTATAAAATGGACTATCAGGTCCATAATCCTTTAAAGAGAGTTCCGCGCCCTGTGGGGTGATGATAGCCACATAGCGGAGCACCCTGCCCTTCTTTTTAGCCTCGGCAGTCAAAGCGCCAATCTGCTCATCGGCCTCGGGCAATAGGTTAAGAAATTCCTGGACACTGGGTGCCTTTACAAGTTTATCCGGCAGAATCGGTTGAATGCGGATATCCTTCATATCCAGATCCAATCCTGCCTCCCTTATAAGAATCAGGGTTTTCCTGGCTATATCGATAGCCCCCAGATCATCCCTGGGATCGGGTTCCGTATATCCTTTTTCCTTGGCTTCCAACACCAATGAAGAAAAGCGGCCGCCTTCGCCCAGGCGGTTGAATATAAAGCTTACAGTTCCTGAAAGCACGGCCTCGATACGCGATATTTTGTCACCGCAGGCAACCAAATCGCGCAACGTTCCGATTACAGGAAGCCCGGCGCCTACCGTTGTTTCATACCCGTAGACAACATCCTTTTCCCTGGCCATTTTCTTGATGGCTTTATAACGATTGAAATCACCGGCATTGGCCCTCTTGTTGGGCGTTACCACGGATATTGAAGCTTTCATTATGCTTTCGTAGAATTCGCAAGGCAGGTCGCTAGCGGTGCAATCGCAAAAGCATGCCGATGGCAGGTTGAGCGATTTCATGCTTGAAACGAAACTCGACAAATTGGCCTTTTCGCCCTGGGAGAGCACTTCCCTCCATTTTTCTACGGGAATGCCCTGCTGGTCTATCACCATGTGTCGCGAATTGGATATGCCTACCAGGTTAATCCTTACCGAATGTTCTTTGAGTAATTTAGTCCGTTGTGATTCTATTTGGGCCAGCAGAGTGCCGCCAATAAGCCCCGTTCCCGTGACAAACAGATTGACGGTGCGGATGCCCGCGAGAAAGAAGGAGTCGTGTATGACGTTGAGCGCTTTCTTTCTGCCGGCGCTTCTGGTGACAATGGAGATATTTAATTCCGAAGAACCCTGCGCGATGGCCACGACGTTGACGCCATTGCGCCCCAGGGCCGAAAAAACCCTTCCCGCGATTCCGGTTCGCCGTTTCATCTGCTCGCCTACCACGGCGATTACCGAGAGGTTCGATTCAATGGATGGCTGGGCGATAAGGCCTGCTGCGATTTCTGCGGCGAATTCATCCTTTAAAGCCTTGGATCCAGCTTGTGCGTCGTCGGGTTTTATGGCGCAGCAGATGGATAGCTCGCTGGACGCCTGGGTGATGAGAATTACATTTATCCTGTTTTTAGCCAGAGCTCCGAACATACGCTGGGCTGTTCCCGTAACTCCCTGCATTCCCAGGCCGTGAAGGCTTAAAAGACATACCTCCGGAATAGATGCCAGCCCTCGTACAGGAAAATCGCTAGGTGCTGTCGCGGCGACTATGCGGGTGCCCGCAGCTTCGGGCTTGAGAGCATTGGCCATCCGTACTGGAATTCTGGAATTCATGGCTGGAAGGAGGGCAGTTGGCTCGATTAGCCTGGCTCCGAAATGGGTGAGTTCCAATGCTTCCTCATAGGATATTTCCGGAATAGGAAAAGCGTCGGGCACAAATTCCGGGTCGGCGGTTAAAAGACCATCCCGTGCCGACCAAAGGCATATCTCATCGACGCCAAGCGAGGCTCCCAGAATTATCGCGCTGAGGTCTGAGCCCCCGCGCCCCAGGGTTGTCGTTATGCCCGAGGGTGTTGCGCCTATAAACCCTTCGGTGACAATTAAGCCCTTGGCGGAACTCAGGATCGCCCTGGCCCGGACGTGGGTTGCCTGCTCGTCGCAGCGAGCTGCCCCGAAAGTATCATCGGTTACTACTATTGTCCGCGCATCGACGTAACGGGCATCTATGCCCCTCGCCTTCAGTATCCTGGCCAGCAAGGGCGCGGCGAGCGATTCGCCGCAGCTTACAATTTGATCGAGGCTGCGCCTGGAGAGATCCTGGAGTACGGCAACTCCTCCTAACAACTCCTTGAGTCGCACGATGTGCGAATTCAGCTGCGTTATGGCCGCTTCGAGTTCATCACCCGCAAGAAAGTGCTCGGCCACGAGGGTATGGCGGTCGAGAATGCCTTTCAGGATCGTGGTATTATCGCCCCGGGAAGCGGCCAACGCAGCCGCCCTTTGGAGTTCGTCGGTTACCCCGAAAAAAGAAGAAGTAACGACGAGGTCTTCGCTGCATCCTTTCAGTATACCCACGACTTGCTGAATGGATTCTATCCCGGTAAGGACCGAGCCGCCGAATTTGTGCACTTTCATTGAGAATCTCCTGCGATAATCGCATTACCCTCGAAATACGATGATTCCCGCGAAACCCTAAAAGGTTCCGCGGGAATAATAAATACGAAATATTGAGTAGAGGCTTTTTAGAAGTCTTACAGCCTTTTAAAAAGCGGCTGTGCTCAGCCCAAGATAGAAAGTAAAACGCCCGCCGCCACAGCAGAGCCTATGACGCCCGAAACATTGGGACCCATGGCATGCATGAGGAGGAAGTTGGTCGGGTCGGTTTCTGCCCCCACAACCTGGGAAACCCTGGCCGCCATGGGAACGGCCGATACGCCAGCCGAACCGATAAGAGGATTAACCTTGCCACCCGTAGCCAGGTACATGAGCTTTCCGAAAAGAACACCGCCCGCAGTACCGCAGGAGAATGCGAACAAACCCAGTGCAATGATTTTTAAGGTCTCCGGATTGAGAAAACGCTCTGCACTAGCGGTAGATCCAACGGAAACACCCAAAAAAATCGTGAGGATGTTGATCAATGCGTGCTGGGAGGTATCGGAAAGTCGCTCGGTAACCCCAGTTTCGCGGAAAAGATTCCCGAGCATTAGAGAACCCACCAAAGGCAAGGCTGCGGGCAGAAGAAGCCCGACAAAGAGAGTAACACCGATTGGAAACACTACCCGTTCAGTTTTTGTGACCTCCCTGAGTTGGGCCATTTTAACCGCTCGTTCCTTGGGCGTTGTAAGAGCGCGCATGATGGGAGGCTGGATAATGGGCACGAGAGCCATGTATGAATAGGCTGCTATGGCTATTGGACCTAGGAGTTCGGGCTTCAGCCTGGAGGTAAGAAATATGGCTGTAGGTCCATCGGCTCCGCCAATTATTCCAATACTGGCCGCTGCTTTAAGATCGAAACCCAGATAGGTGGCGAGAATGAAGGGGATAAAAATTCCCAACTGGGCTGCGGCACCCAGAAGAAGACTGGCGGGGTTGGCGATGAGGGGAGCGAAATCCGTCATGGCACCTATGCCCAAGAAGATGAGGGGCGGATAAATCCCAAGCTTTACACCTTGGTAGAGGTAGTAGATCAAGCCGCCTGGCTGATCGCCCACCGGCCCATCGGTAATGCCTGAAATAGGAATATTCGCCAATAGCATCCCAAAGGCTATTGGCACAAGTAGGAGGGGTTCATATTTCCTGTAGATTCCTAAATAAAGGAGAACACAGCTGATTACCAGCATGAGAAGCTGGCCTATAGTAAGGTTGAGGAACCCTGTGGATTGCAGGAATTCCGCGATGAATTCTTTCATGGGGCTAATATCCCCCCTTATTCGAGGTCGACCAGGGGATCGCCGGTGTTGACCGATGCGCTAACCGGAACCCTCAATGCTGCTACTTTTCCCGCCTGGGGCGCCACAATCTCGTTCTCCATCTTCATAGCCTCGAGAATGAGGAGGACATCGCCGCGGTTGACCGACTGTCCTGCGGCTACCTTGAAAGACATCACGGTACCAGGCATGGGGGATTTAACGGTGAGAGATCCAGCGGAGGCGGCGACTGGCGCGGGTGCGGCTGCAGGGACTGCCGCGGGGGCGCTGGCGGGGGCTGGCGCTGCGAGCGGGGCTGGGGCTACGGTGCGTACAGGGGCTGTTCCGTCGCCGAGTTCTTCCACCGCCACATCGTAGGACTGACCGTTTACTGTTACTCTATACTGCTTCATATAAATTCTCCTTGAACTCGCTTATTGTCTGTTGAATCGCTCGATTCTGCCCCATACTGGGGTGTTGAAACCCGGCTCCCTAGCCCCTTCAGGCTGAATGGAAGCTATTCGGAAAGCTGAGGAGGAAAGGCCACTGGCTGCTGAAATGGCAGCGGTTATCACCGCTACTAGTTCGTTCCCAGTCGCCGGAACGGCTTTGGGTGGCGCAGCCTGAACCTTGGGTGCTGCCGCAGCCACCGATTTAGCAGCCTCAGCCTTGGATGAGTCTGGGACATCAGCCTTCTTTTTCGTACCGGGGCGTTTACCGAATATAAGGTGGAAAACCTGGATTATCCCAATTATCGCTATTAAAGCGATGAATACGGTTGCAACCCCGGCGAACATGATTAACCATTTATTCATAGTTTATCGCTCCAGTGCTCAGGAGGGGATGTTGCCGTGCTTGCGCGCCGGCAAAGTCTGTCGCTTGCCCAGGAGCATCGAAAGCGCCGCGCAGAGCCTGGCCCTGGTCTGGGAAGGATCGATGACGTCGTCCACGTAGCCCCGAAGCGCCGCCTTATAGGGATTGGCGAAGTTTTTCTTGTACTCTTCGATCTTTTCCTTCCTGGCGGCTACTGGGTCTGCGGCCTCTTCGATTTCTTTCTTGAATATGATATTGGCAGCACCGTCCGGACCCATTACGGCGATCTCGGCACTGGGCCAGGCGAATACTTGGTCGGCGCCCAAGTGGCGTGAGCACATGGCTATGTAGGCTCCGCCGTAGGCTTTTCGCAGAATCACGGTCATCTTGGGCACCGTGGCTTCCGAGTAGGCATAGAGGAGCTTGGCTCCATGGCGGATAACGCCGCCGTGCTCCTGTCCCACGCCGGGCAGATAGCCTGCGGTGTCGGAGAAGGTAAGGAGGGGAATATTGAAGGAATCGCAGAAGCGGATAAAGCGGGATGCTTTGTCCGAGGCGTTGATATCCAACACGCCGGCGAGTACGGCCGGCTGGTTGGCGATTATGCCTATGGTTCTGCCCGCCAGCCTGGCGAAGCAGGTGACGATATTCCTGGCATAGTCGGGCTGGGTTTCGAAGAAATCGCCTGAATCGACCACGCGTTCGATAACCCTACGGACATCGTAGGGCTTGTTGGAAGAATCGGGAATAATTCCTGCAAGCTCTGAGTCGGCCCTGAAAGGATCGTCGCCCGAATTGACTAGGGGAGCGTCTTCTATGTTGTTCTGGGGCAGGTAGGAAAGAAGTTTCCGTACTGCCGCGAGGGTGGAATCCTCGTCCTTGAACTTCAAGTGAGCCACGCCCGATACTTCGGTGTGAACCCTGGCTCCGCCTAAGTCCTCGGCGCTCACATCCTCGCCGGTCACTGCCTTGATTACCTGGGGACCGGTTATGAACATGTTGGCGGTGCCCTCGGTCATGAAGACAAAGTCGGTAAGGGCGGGTGAATAAACCGCGCCGCCGGCGCAGGGGCCCATGATAACCGATATTTGGGGAACGACACCGGAGGAGAGAGTGTTGCGATAGAAGATATCGCCATAGCCCGAGAGGGCGTCCACGCCTTCCTGGATGCGCGCGCCGCCTGAATCGTTGATGCCGATGCAGGGGCAGCCAACCTTGACCGCCATATCCATGGCCTTACAGATCTTGGCCGCGTGCATCTCGCCTAAGGATCCGCCTATGACGGTGAAGTCCTGGGCAAACACGTAGACGGTTCTGCCATCTATCGTGCCGTAACCTATGACCACACCCTCGCCCGGTGCCTCCACCTCGGCCATGCCAAGATCTGTGGAGCGATGCTCCACAAAGGCATCCAACTCGACAAAACTACTTTTGTCGAGGAGGGATTCGATCCTCTCCCTGGCCGTTTTCTTGCCTTTCGCATGTTGGGCCGCCACACGCTTGGGGCCACCGCCCGCAAGCACCTTGGCTCGCCGCTCTTCGAGCTCCCTTAGCTTTTGATCCATACGCGCCGACCATCCTTGCTCCACCGTCTATACAGGTAAAGAATACCTAGTAGCAGCGGAATATAATTACTATACAATTCGCGAAGTATATACTTTGGGCTTCCAAAGTGCTATACCCCTCTCGCCTACCTTTATATATCCTATTCTTTATATAACATGAAATAGAAACCCTAGCGGAACCTGGCTTTTCGCGTGGTCCGTCCTTGGTTCTAGTCTATTTCCGCTCGCTTATTTCCACCAAGACACCACCGGTAGCCTTGGGGTGGAGGAAGGCGATCTTGGCTCCACCGGCGCCGTAACGGGGTTTTTCGTCGATGAGGCGCACGCCTTTGGCTTTTAACTCCGCCAGGGCTGCTTCGATGTCATCCACTCTGAAGGCGAGGTGGTGCACACCCTGGCCTTTATTAGCGATGAACTTGCCGATAGGGCCTTCGGGATCGGTGGACTCCAGAAGTTCCACTTCGGTATCGCCTATGGGGAAAAAGGCGGTGCGAACCTTCTGTTCCGCCACGTCTTCGGTTCCATGCAAGGGGAGGCCGAGGATGCCCTCCCACACGGGCAGTGCCGAATCTAGGCTTTCCACGGCGATGCCTATATGATCCAATTTTTCCAGCTTCATGCTTCCTCTCCTTTTGCCACGGCGGCGGCTAGTTCTTTCGCGGCGCCGTAAATATCCATTTTCCGCGTATGTACTGCTTCGGCTAAACGATCCAAACGGCCGTTACCTTCTTTGCCGGCGAACAATTCAATCAGCTGCAGGGCGGCGATATCTTTAAGCTGTGCCCGGATAGATCCCAACCGCCGGACTTCCAGGGTGCCTGAGGCCTTATCCTTTTCAAAGCGGGCGAGGATTTCCGCTCCCAGTTCCGGTACCCCCTCCCCCGTTTCGGCGATGGTTTTCATCACAGGGGGCAGGTTTTCGAATGTTTCGGGCTCGAGAGGCTGGAGAGCCGGGGCAGCGTTCTGGCCATGATGGAGAAGTTCGGCGCTTCGGGAGGCCAGGGTATCGGGACCGGCCGAGGGGCTTCTGCCCCGCTTGAGGGCAGCCTGGGTTTCAAGCATGGCCCGTATCTCCCTCAAAACCCTGTCGGCCCCGTCCCTATCGGATTTATTGACGACAAAGATGTCGCCTATTTCCATTATGCCGGCTTTGATTACCTGAATATCGTCGCCTAAGCCCGGCACGGAGACCAGGACCACGGTGTCGGCTACCTTGACTATATCGATTTCAGACTGGCCAACCCCGACAGTTTCCACGATGACAATGTCGTAGCCGGCAGCTTCGAGAACTCTGAGCGCGAAGGCAGTGGCTTTGGAAAGGCCTCCCAACTGCCCCCGGGATGCCAGACTTCTGATGAAAACACCGGGATCGACCGCGTGGGACTGCATGCGCAGTCTGTCTCCCAGGATAGCTCCGCCGGAAAAGGGACTGGAGGGATCCACGGCGATGACGGCGACCTTTTTATCCTGGGCGCGAAAGTAGCCTATGAGTTTGTCGGTGAGGGTGCTTTTACCCGAGCCTGGGGGGCCCGTTATGCCCACGATCTGGGCGCGGCCCATGGCAGGGGCGAGGATGGACATGGCATCGTAAGCCTGCCTGTCCCCGTCCTCCAGAAGGCTTATAAACCTCGCTACGGCGCGGATTTCACCGCCAAGGCAGCGTCGCGCGAGATCCTGATACATGGAAAACCTAGCTCCGCTTAACGTGGGTCTTGATAAAGTCCACCGTGGTCTGGGTGGGGGTGCCGGGCCCAAAAACCTCGGCTACCCCCTTGGATTTCAGGAAGGGAATGTCTTCTTCGGGAATTACGCCGCCGCCGAAGACGAGGATGTCATCGGCCCCTTTTTCCTTTAGGAGTTCCACGACCCTGGGGAAGAGGTGGTTATGGGCTCCGGAGAGAATGGACATGGCCACCACGTCGGCATCTTCCTGAAGGGCTGCCTGGACGATTTGCTCCGGGGTTTGCCGCAGGCCTGTGTAAATCACTTCCATTCCGGCATCCCTGAGCGCCCTGGCTATGACCTTGGCTCCCCTGTCGTGACCATCGAGGCCTGGTTTAGCGACTATAACGCGAATTTTTCGTTCCATACTTCTTAGCTCCCTGGTTAGAACATCACGCTGGGGCGGTATTCGCCAAACACATTTCTTAGCACATCGCAGATTTCGCCCAAGGTGGCATAAGCCTTTACCGCGTCTAAGATTGGAGGCATGAGGTTGTCCTCGCCCTCTGCGGTCTTTTTCAAGGCTGCCAG
The DNA here is from genome assembly GCA_964535235.1 of uncultured Treponema sp. GTDB lineage: Bacteria > Spirochaetota > Spirochaetia > Treponematales > Rectinemataceae > UBA2256. The sequence goes on from CAZHSK010000020.1 coordinate 15,520, forward strand.
CGCGTTTTTCACGGCTGGGTTATCCCGCCTGGCCTTGAGCATTTTCAGCTTGGCTACCTGCTGCTCTCCCACCGCGGGATTGACGCGCAGAAGACCCTTGGGCGTGCCTTCCTTGACTTGGAACTTATTGAGTCCGACTACTATGCGCTCGCCTTTTTCCACGTCCATCTGCCATGCATAAGCGGAGTCCTGGATTTCTTGCTGGATATAACCCTGCTCTATGGACTTGACCGCGCCGCCCAAATCGTCGATGCGGCGTATATAGTCCACGACTCCTTTCTCAATGGAGTCGGTGAGGGTTTCCACATAGTAGGAACCGGCCAGGGGGTCCGGGGTCTCGGCGACTCCGGATTCGTAAGCCAGGATTTGCTGGGTCCTGAGCGCGATGCGCACCGAATCCTCGGAGGGCAAGGCCAGGGCTTCGTCCCTGGAGTTGGTGTGCAGGGACTGGGTGCCGCCTAGTACTGCGGCGAGGGCTTGAATAGCCACGCGCACCACGTTGTTCTCGGGCTGCTGGGCGGTGAGCGTGGAGCCGCCGGTCTGGGTATGGAAGCGCAGCATGAGGCTCTTGGGGTTTTTCGCCCCAAAGCGCTCTTTCATGATATGGGCCCAGACGCGACGGGCCGCCCTGAACTTGGCCACTTCCTCGAAGAGATCGTTATGGGCGTTGAAGAAGAAGGAAAGCCTGGGGGCGAAGTCGTCCACGTCCAAACCGGCCTTGAGCGCGGCTTCGACATAGGCGATGCCGTCGGCCAAGGTAAAGGCTACTTCCTGTATGGCCGTGGCTCCAGCCTCGCGGATGTGGTAGCCGGATATGGAAATGGTATTCCAGTTGGGCACCTTGGCCGAGCAGAAGGCGAAGATATCGGTGATGAGGCGCATGGAGGGCCCTGGCGGATAGATGTAGGTTCCCCGTGCGATGTATTCCTTGAGAATGTCGTTCTGAATCGTGCCTTCCAGTTTGTCGGCGCTCACGCCCTGCTTTTCGGCCACGGCGATGTACATGGCCAGAAGTACCGAGGCCGGAGCATTGATGGTCATGCTGGTGGAAACCTTGTCCAGGGGAATGCCCGCGAAAAGAGTTTCCATGTCCTCCAGGGAATCGATGGCCACGCCCACCTTGCCTACCTCTCCGGCGGCCAGGGCATGGTCCGAATCGTAGCCTATCTGGGTGGGGAGATCGAAGGCTACCGAGAGCCCTGTCTGTCCCTGGGCTAGGAGGTACTTGTACCTGGCGTTGGATTCCTCGGCGCTAGCAAAACCGGCATACTGGCGCATGGTCCAGAACCTACCTCTATACATGGTGGCCTGAACTCCCCTGGTGTAGGGGAATTCCCCCGGTAGTCCGACGGTTTCCAGGTACTCCTTGCCCTCTGCATCCAGGGGGCTGTAAAGGCGGTTTATTGGCGCATTGCTGCCGGTGACGAAGGTCTTTTTGCGCTCTGGGAACTTGGCGGCTGCCTTGTCGGCCTTGGCGTTCCACGCTTCTACGGCGGGCTTTAGTTTTTCGGAATCGCTCATGGGAAAATCTCCTTACTTGAGACTGGCGGCGGGCACTCCCGATTGGGATGCCAGGCCGAGCCCCACATCCAGTGCCTTGAGGTTGAGATCTTCGGTACCCTTGGGCACCCTGGCGGTAACAGCCTTGCGGAGGGTATCCCGCATAGCCAGGCCTGCAAGACCGGCCAGCACGCCCAGGGCGACGATGTTGGCAGTGACTTTTTTTCCCACCGTATCTGCGGCTGCTGCCAGTATGGGCACCGAAAGGGTTCGTGCCTTGATTTCGGAATCCAGGGCAACGGAACTGTCCACGACGATGAGCCCGCCCTTCATGAGGGGGCCGTAGGTTTTGTAGGCGTCAGCGGTCAAGGCCAGGAGATAATCCGGATCGGTGGCCTTGGGGTAATCGATATCTTCTTCGGAGATAATCACTTCTGCCTTGGAGGAGCCTCCCCGGGCTTCGGGGCCGTAGCTCTGGGTTTGCACGGCGTTCTTGCCTTCCAGAATGGCCGCTTCCGCCAATACGATGCCGGCGAGCAGGAGGCCTTGGCCGCCTGAGCCGCTTAGTCTGAATTCAGTTCGCATCCGCGGTTACCTCCCTTGTAGTCGTTGTATGTCCTCTGTACTCTGGCTGTCGTTTCCGCATAACTGGCGCAGTACTCGGGCCTCTCGGCCTTGTGCAGTTCTCCAATGAGGAGCTTGCCTGCCAGTTTTTCCGGCGGCAGGGCCGCGGCTGCCTTGGCGTTTACCGTTCTGTCCTTAATCCAGTTCAGGAGCTCCACCGGCCCGCCAATCTTGTTCTTCCTGCCGAAGTAGGTGGGACACTGGGTAAGGGCTTCTACCACCGAGAATCCCTTGTTCATGAGGGCTTTCTCGATAAGTTCGGTAAGGAGGGTGACGTGGAAGCTGGTGGCTCTGGCCACATAGCTGGCTCCGGA
>CAZHSK010000021.1:0-2094 GCA_964535235.1 uncultured Treponema sp.
GGAACCCCTGAGAAGAAGGAGATGTCCTTGCGTTGCAGGAAATCGATGAATCGTTCCGGTGAAATCATATTGACTCCTGTCATTCCCCGCCGGGGATCAACCTGATGACATCCTTGATGGGAAGGCACATCTCGCTTGCTTCCAGGCAACGCCCGTGCTCAAGGATCGATTGTGCGGTCTTCTGCATCGCGGGGAACGCGCTGCGGATGAGGTGGTTCGCATAGATGACTATCCGCACCCCGTGGTCGGCCAGTTCTGACTCGTAGACCGATGCGAACGATGAGGGAACGACCACAATCGGAACCTTCGGGAATTCGGTGCCGAAGGAGTCGCAGAACTCAAGGATCTCCGTAGGATCTTTCATCCTGCTGTGGATCATGATGCCATCAGCACCCGCGTTCACATAGGAGCGGGCACGATTCAGCGCATCTTCCATCCCCTGCTCAAGTATCAGGCTCTCGATCCGTGCGATGATCATGAAGTCCCGGGTCTTCTGCGCCTGCTTGCCTGCGGTGATCTTACGGCAGAAATTCTCGATGGTGTCCTGTTGCTGGTCCACCTCGGTGCCGAACAGCGAATTCTTCTTCAGCCCGATCTTGTCCTCGATGATCACCGCCGACACGCCGATCCGCTCCAGCGTCTTCACGTTGAAGACGAAGTGCTCGATTTGCCCGCCTGTATCGCCGTCGAGGATGATTGGCTTGGTGGTCACTTCCATGATCTGGTTGATCGTATCCAAGCGGCTGGTCATGTCGACCAGCTCGATGTCGGGCTTGCCCTTCGCGGTCGAGTCGCAGAGGGAGGATATCCACATGGCGTCGAACCCATGGATCTCGTCCCCCTTCGCCACACGCGTATTTTCCACGATGAGGCCGGTGAGCCCATTGTGTGCCTCGAGGACTCGCACCATCGGCTTGACCTTCAGCAGGTTCACAAGCCGAGACCTCCGTTGTTCGGGAAGCACCCCCTCAGCATCAAGGCGTCCGCGGAGGCGCTCGATGCTGACTCCCTCCGTATAGGGAACCTCGATGAGCTCTCCGTCCCATTCCGCCAGGACGGAAATCACCTTCTCGCGGATGCTGGACTGTATGCCGCTTCTCCAATCGTCCCCATGCACCACAAAATCGGGTTTCAGTTTCCTCAGGTTATCCTCGTAGTCCAATGTGAGTTGCGGAACGACATGTGAGACCCCGTTGAGATTTCCCAATATCTCCATGCGCTCCTCAAGGTGCATCAGCGGATACCGTTTGTACGAGGCGATCGCCTCATCTGTGAGTACGCCCACCGTAAGCTCTCCCAATTGGGCGGCCTTCTTGATTAGGTTGATATGCCCATTGTGGATGATGTCCGCACTCATGGCGACATAGACAGTTTTCTTATCCATTCTGTTTCTCCAGCAGCCCGCGGGCTTTCATCAGGTCTTCCTCGTTATCGACTTCCATGCACAACTTTCCCTTGACGTCCAGCGGATGGATATCCAATTGCCCGGAAATCCTGTTCAACGCATGTTCGGCATACACAGACTCTTCGCCCCTGGCACAGAATGCACGGATTTCTTGTTGCCACCGGTTCCAATCGCGTTTTGTGAGGCGGTACATCGGTTGACAGGCAAGGCAATCGGTACCGAAAACTTCGATACCGATCTCGATGACTTTCCCTTCATGGATGCGGACCTTGAAATCCTTGGCCGGCAAAGGCAGCGAAGAATCGACTGCCACCGTGCTGAAGGGGGAGCCGATGATATCGTGTGCGACAGACTCCTCGAACACCAAATCTCCATGGAGCAAGACGATGGAATCGTCAAAGAGCCCGTTGAGCAACTCAAGGCTGGCTATGTAGTTTGTCGAAGCATAGCGTGTGTTTACCAGATAGGTAACATCCAGATCAGGAAACTGTTTTCCAAGATACTCCTGGATCATGCCATCAAGATATCCTGTGGTAATGACATAACGGTGGTTTCCCGTTTTCCTGAGGATCTCCAGCTGTCGGCTGAGAATTGTCGTTCCGTCATCAAGCGGGACCATCCCTTTCGGCATATGTTGTGTATACTTCTTCAATCGCGAGCCGAATCCGGAATTCATTATACAAATATCC
>CAZHSK010000021.1:2104-6736 GCA_964535235.1 uncultured Treponema sp.
ATCCATTTTTTAACCTTGCAATATTTCCAATTAGGGGTTCCTTTAAAACCCCCTTCTTAGCTCAGGCAACTCTTAAGAACCCCATTGGTATAAAATATAGCCGTTTAGCTATTTCAATAATCTTATCAATAAGCGACACAAAAAAGGCTTTCGTCTTCCTCCTCACCAAGGCCATGAGGTTCATCACCAGGAATATCATCATGATGGAGGTCTCACTTGTTTCTTTTAGCTTTGTTCCAATACGATCGAGCGTATAACGTCGTTTCGCTTCTCCAAACTTTCCTTCTACTGCAATCCTCGTGGTCTCGTCTTCTCGCTCAATCTTTCTACGCTCTCGTATTCTCTTTTTGTTCTTCTCTAATTCTTTAAATGGTCTTCCAAGCTTAGGCCCTAATAACCTAATCCCATATTCCTGGCAGTACTGAAGATTCTCTCTCGTTCTATAGATCTTATCCGCACACACCGCTTCGGGATATCTCCCATAGCGTCGCTTATAGTTTTAAATTTGCTCTTTTAAATCCTTGCATTCGTTGTAGGGTTCTCAGGATAGCGTGTGAACTTCCGCCATACCGTCAACAAGGCTTATCGATAGCTTCGAACCAAACTCAAACATCCCTCTCGCCTTTCCTCTTGCTATCGGCCTGACCCACGGCTTACTTATGTTCAAGATCCTTCCCTCTATCGATCGGCTCTCTGTATGGTACAGTTCTCTCTGCTGACGAACCAATTCTCCTATCACCCAAAGCTCTTGCCGCTGCTTTTTAGAAAGTATAACTAAACTCACCTTCTCCTTGTATTCATTGATCGCCTTGAGATTACGTTCTACATATTGCAGTTGTGCTTTCAACGCATTTCGTATCGTCGTTGCTTTTGGTTTCCGATTCCGTATGAAGGTAAGAAACTTCTTCCTCGCTACTTTTCGATACGTTCTCGGCTTCTCCCAGCCTTTAGGCATTCTCTCGTGGAGTACATCAATGATGTGTTCAGTCTTCATTCTCGCTTCATCCAACAAGTTCACATCATGGGGAAATCTCATGTCTTCTGGAGCACACGTCGCGTCGACGATTAAAGTACCCTTATTCTCAGGTTCCTTTGATTCTCCTTCTCCAGAACCACTGCCTTTATCGTCATTATCATGGTTTTCAAATGCTTGCTTACTTTTTTCGATGATCAGCGAATTCACTTCTTTCAGAATATCTGCTGACAATCGTTTCCTGAAATGCACCATCATGCTCGGGTCAAAGGGTATCTCATACTTGTACCCTTCATAGCCCAAGAAGTACTGCAAGTAAGGACTCTCTCGTATGTCTTCAACCAGCTCTTCATCCGATAGTTTCTTCTTCTCTTTTACTATGAGAGCGCCTAACGCGACTCTCACCGGTATCGCTGTTCTGCCATTATTCTCTACAAACAGTTTTGAATACTTTTCTTCTACAACGTTCCAGGGTATTAATCTTGCTAAAACTATTCATCGATTGTCGGGTTTCAGGCTTCCACCAAACACCATTTCAAATTTATCAAATTCAGGTGTATTCTCAGGAATTCTGTACATCTTTGCCTTCCAGGTGCACGCCTTTTTGATGCTTTTCCTCATTTTCCGTGCACTTTTCAGGTTCATTATATCATATATTCCTATACTCTGCTTAACTTTATTACTTTTTCAGGATACCCTATGTACTCAACAAACTCTTCATCTGGTAGTTTTGATTTCTGTTTTATAATAAGAGCGCCTAACGCAACTCGTACCGGCAACGCTGGTCTTCCGTTGTTCGTCACAAATAACCTAGCGTACTTTTCTTCCACTGCATCCCAAGGGATCAAGTCTGCTAAAAGTACCCATCGATTTTCTTTGTTAAGCGTTCCGCCAAACACCATGTCAAATGTATCAAATTCAACCTTTTTCTCGGGTAGTCGGTACATCAGATTCCTTTCAAGTGCACGGGTTTTAAGCCTTTTTCATCACTTTTCGTGCACTTTCTAGGTCCAGTATAGTATATATTCCTATACAGTGGATAACTTTATTACTTTTTCAGAAGCCCCTACTTAGGTTTGGTTTCATCCTTATAGAATTGGAAAAATTCCATATCGGCTTACATAAGTTTCCTTCATATCTAACTACAATATTGAAACAATTAAAAGCTGAAATCCCTCATTTCTATTCCATTCTCTTGGCAGGGATTCCCGAATAAACTCCACTAACTTTAATATGACAAATTACTACTGCCCCAGCTCCAACAACACACTCCTCACAAATATCAACATTATTTATAACCACCGCTCCTATCCCAATCCAAGTCTCCGTCCCGATATGTACACTTCCTCCCAAATGTGCACCTGGGGATATATGGACATAGTTGCCTAACACATTGTCATGATCAACGGTAGCAGCTGTGTTGACTATTAAACCCCTGCCTATCTTACTTCCCGTATTGATTACTGCATTTGCCATGATTGCAGTGCCTTCAGCAATTTCTACATCTGAGGCAATAACTGCAGTTGGGTGGACTGCTGTGTACCAATCAACATCAAGAGTTTCCATGATTTGCTTTCTTGTTTGGTTATCACCAATGCCAACAATAAAGGAAGCTTCTTGTTTGAATCTATCGATGTCAGTCAGTTTCCCAAGAATGGTAATATTCGGAAATTCGCTTGGATCTTTATCATCAATAAAACCCAATACAACATCACCTGAAAGAGTAACGATGTCAGCAATAACTCTTCCATGTCCACCAGCGCCTAAAATGATTACTTTTTTAGGTTTATGACCTTCTTTGCAATATTGCATATTACATATGTCCCATAAACTCTTCCATAGTATCCGATGTAGTACTTGAGATTCCCTTTCCTCTAAACACGTTTCCAACAGTTTGGAAAATAATCTTGATATCTGATCTGAATGTAATGTGCTGTATATACTTAATATCAAGCTGAAACTTTTTATCCCAGGATATAGCATTCCTACCATTTATTTGAGCCAGCCCTGTTAAACCTGGACGTACATGATGTCTCTTTCGTTGCTCTACTGAGTAGAGCGGTATGTATTTCTCCAACAGTGGCCTCGGCCCAACAATACTCATATCTCCTTTCATGATATTCCAGAGTTCAGGCAGTTCATCAAGGCTTGTTGATCTAAGCATTTTCCCAAACTTGGTTAGTCTTATTTCATCGGGAAGTAGATTGCCCTGTGCATCCTTCTTATCGGTCATGGTCCTGAATTTATAGAGAGTGAATATTTTCTCCTGAAGACCTGGGCGCTTTTGTTTGAAGATGACTGGAGTCCCAAGCTTGATTCTTACCAGCAATGCAGTAATCAGAAGAACAGGTGAAAGCACAATCAAGGCTAGAACAGAACAAACAAAATCAAAGACTCTCTTGAAGTACTTCCTATACATCTTAGGCAAAGCATCCCTTGATTATGTTTATAACTCTTGCCTGCTCTTCCTCAGTAATCTTCACATCGCTGGGCAAGCACAAGCCTCTGGAGAAAATATCTCCTCCTACATCAGTATACTTGTCTAGAGCTATGAATTCATTGTGTTGGAAGACTGGCTGAAGATGCATAGGTTTCCAGATGGGTCTACTCTCTATGTTCTGCTTTAGGAGCGCTTCCATAATCTGTTGGTATATTACCTTTGTATACGCTTTATCAATCAGAATACAGGATAGCCAATAGTTCGGTTCACTGTCTTTAGTATAAGGATTCATCTGAATGGGCAGATCCTCGAAAGCTTTCTTGTAGGTTTCATAGATCTGCTTCTTTTTCCGAATATGCTCCTTGAGGTAGACTAGCTGGCCTCTCCCAATACCAGCAACAATATTGCTCATGCGGTAGTTGTACCCGATTTCACTATGCTGATAGTGAGGTGCTGGGTCTCTTGACTGGGTGGCCCAGAACCTAACTTTCTTTACTGCAGCTTCATCATCGGAAAGAAACATACCACCGCCGCTGGTGGTGATAATCTTGTTTCCATTGTATGAGAGTGCAGAGTAATTTCCGAATGTGCCTGTTTGCTTACCTCTATAGGTCGCGCCTAGGCTTTCTGCAGCATCTTCGATTAAGGTAACATTGTGTGCATCACATATTTCCTTAATTTCATCAAGCTTGGCAGGAATACCATAAAGGTTGGCAATAATAACAGCCTTAGGATGCGGGTATTTCTCAAATGCCCGCTCCAAGGCTACTGGATCTATATTCCAAGTATCTCGCTCGCTATCAACAAAAACCTGAACGCCACCTTCATAAGAAACAGGATTGACAGTAGCTGAGAAGGTTAAATCAGAACAGAGGACGATATCACCAGGCTTCACACCACAAAGCTTCACAGCCAAGTGCAACGCAGCTGTTCCTGACACTAACGCTGCTGCGTGTTTTACTCCCACATAGGCAGCCATCTCTTTTTCAAACTCATCGACATTTTTACCTAAAGGAGCAACCCAGTTGGAATCGAAAGCTTCTTGGATATATTTCATTTCTAAGCCATGCATAGTGGGAGAAGAAAGGTAAACTTTTTTGTTCATTTATATTTCCTTCAATAAATATACGCCGTCGTCACCGCCGCCGAGGACGACAGCCCGCCCATGGGCAGCCTGCCCCGGATCACCGCTTTGAAGCCTTTTCGCAGCTTGAAATCC
>CAZHSK010000021.1:6746-17823 GCA_964535235.1 uncultured Treponema sp.
GACAGGACCGAGCCCCGGATATAATTGCCCCAGAACCCCGGCAGCATCTCCGGCTGTAATCCGGCATGTTTACTGACCCCGGGTCGGCAGGTTTTAGTGACCCCCTCCTGGGCATAGATCAGCAGTACGCTTTTAGGCTCCTGCTGTCAAGGATCGTTGCCGGGCGGAAAAACTTTCAACCCGGTACGATTTTCCTTCAATGACGAATTTCACCGCATGGTGCACGAGCCGGTCCATAGCGGCTGAGCTCATGAGCGGGTTAGAGAATACCGAAGGCCATTCACCGAAATCGCGGTTCGAGGTGATGATCGTCGAGCACTTCTCATAGCGCTCACATAGCACTTCATACAGGTCGTTCTGCTCCTCTTCGCTGAGCGCCTGGAGCCCGAAATCATCGAGGATCAGCAAGGGGACGGTGACAACCGCCTTCAGCCGCCTAAGACGGGAGCCGTCGCCGCGGCCCGAGGCCGTCCACCGGAAGAGCGGCGCGGTACGCCTGAAGAGTACTTCATGCCCACGCCGCACCGCTTCATGGCCGATAGCCTGCGCGAGATGGCTTTTCCCTACGCCGGAAGGCCCAACGAAGAAGACGTTCTCACGGTCCTTCATGAAATTGCACAAGCCTATTTCCCGCACGCTGGGTTCGTGGATCTTCGGATTGAAGGTGAAGTCAAAGGTTGCGATTGTTTTTTCGGCAGTGAGCCCTGACTTCACGAGCCTGCGCGACAGCTGCTTCGAGTCGCGCCGTTCGACCTCATCCTGCAGGAGGCGTTCAAGAAAGTCCGAGAAGGACCACTTTTCGGTCATCGCTTGATCGAATCGCACTTGCAGGCTGTCCATCATGCCCGAGAGCTTCAGGCGCGTCAGTTTCGGCTTCAATACCGCAAGGTCAGCCATAGACAGCCTCCTTGTAGTACGACGCTTCACGGGCGAAGCGGAACTCGATCTTTGGCGCACGAGGCAGTTCGCTCCGGCGCTTGAGCTCATTTTTGACGCTCGTATACCCTCGGATTCCCGAAGCCAGCAACGCTGCGCACACCTGATCGATGTCCTGCGGGTCATAGCGCTTATTCAGACCCACAAGAGCGCGAAGCGGACGAATGCCGTCGACTTCCCGATCTTCGAGGATCGCGTCGGCCATGAGGCCGATATTCACGCCCATGCCATAGGATGCCTGCACAAGGCCCTTCGAGCAGGTGGCAAGATAGGCTTGCGCCTCCGGCGGTCCATGCTCCGAGGCGACCTGGTACTGCCAGTTTCGCGTCGCTTTTGAGTGCACCGCGATCTGGCTGGAGTCGTGATAGATCCTCACCGTCTGCCGACTCGCTGTGACGAGCACCTTTTCGCCGATATACCGGTACGGCACCGAGTAGAATGATTTCTGGAACTGGATTCTCCAGTCGACACCGACTTTCGCGATCGCGCAGTCCAGAGGATCCCAGCGCGATGACGGGAGCACCTGGAGCGCTCCTGCTTCAGCGGCAAAGAGCTCAGGGACCGTCTGCCCCACTTTGGCGATCGTTCTGGTCTCACTGACGGTCTGGTTCCATTCGGTAAGGTATTTCTCAGCCTCTTTGAGGCGTGGCACGGTATGCCCTTTTCCCCGCTCATGCTCTTTCAAGAGCGGCCAGTAGCTGCCTTTGGCATATTTGACGTCGTTCTCGACACCCCCTTTGTGTTCCGGGGTTGCCGGAAGGCAGGGGCTGATAGTGAACCCGTAATGTTCGGCCAGGCTCCTGTATGCCCTGTTCACCAGAGGGTCTTCCCAGGAAGCTTTTATCACCGCCGCCTTCAGGTTGTCGGGCGTCACCATGGCGGGAACTCCGCCGAACCATTCGAATGCGTTGATATGGCAGGTGAAGAAGATCTGCTGCTGCTGGCTTACGACAATCTCCCGGTACGCCTTTCGGGAATAGCGAAGGCGGCCCGAGAACAGCCAGGCTTTCCGGACCAGGCCTGCTGCTTCGTCGTCTACGAGGCCAAGGTAGCCGAAATCGACGTCCATGACCTTGCCCGGCTCGTGCTGCCGGGGGATGACTGGTACGGGGGCCGTCGGGAATCTGCGGTGAATGTATCGCCGCACCGTCGTTTCCGAGCAGGGAACAACGTCCGATGCGAGCTTATGCATGACGACGAAACTCATGCCGTCGGCGATCCAGCGCTTGAAATCGTCCTGAAGCCGATCCAGTGGGTGGTGTTTGGCTTCCGCTTTCGCAGCCGCCCGTGCTCTGCTGTCAGCTTCCCACACTTCCTTGATAGCTGCCTCGTTGGGAGGGCTTACGCCTAGAGCCAGCCATCCCCGGGGTTCGGCAAGGGCTTTCATGGCTCTGATGATTGTTTTGTGGCGTCCTGTGGTTCGGTTGATGTTTTTGATGCTCTCTCCCTTTCGGAGTTGAAGCAGCAAATCCCTAAGCTCGATCATAGGAATCCTCCTTGGCATGGCGGACCTCCGTGAAGGTCATTGTACCTTCCAAAGGCCACCAGGGATTACCCAGGAGGGGGTCACTAAAACCTGCCGACCCCGGGGTCACTAAAAAGTGCCGAGGGGGGTCACTAACTGTGCCGGATTACACCGGCACCTTATCGATGTTGAAATACTCCTCGTCCGGAAAATCCACGTTCTGCACCCGCACGAAACCCGCCTCGTCCGGCGCGTAGAGCAGGTTCACGTTCACGTCCAGCGCCATCCCCGTCACCAGCCCTCCCTGGTGATCCACATGCGCCCCCAGGGGACAAATCCTTAAAGGGGAGCGAATCTGGCCTTGGTGAGTCTCTTGGAAGAGCTGATGGAATTTTTCAGATAGTTCTTTCATAAGATTTTGGACAGGATACCAGGAAGAACAGGATTAATGAGAATTATTGGTGGTCATCAGGTCCTATTGATCATGGAAATTCAGTTATCGTGTTAAAAACTAATAAAAAATTGAAGCAACTTCAATTAATAATCACGTAAATAGATGGATAAAGCAAAGGCATAAGCTATAGGAAGCGATTAAAATGCTGCTTGACAATCAACAAGTAAGCTCTTACTCTTTTATATATAAGAGCCAGAGCCACAAGGGTTTATATAAACATCGCAAGGTGTCCCTTTTGGCTCTATTTTTTTGCCCTGATGAAGACCACTGATGAAATATATCGTTCTCATGGACGGCGGCTTCGTAAAACACAAATTTTCGCAAGCCTTCGGAAGAGAGCCAACAGCGCCAGACATCAAAGAACTCAGCGAAAAGATCATTTTATATAACAAAACAGATGATACGCTCATCAGAATCTACTATTACGATTCACCACCACTGACAACCCAATTAAAAAGCCCATATCAGGAACAGTATTGGATCTTACTAAGACACCTACATTCCTGGCAAATAAGCAAAGACTCGAAGCCTTGAAGCGAACTGATCATTTCGCCGTGCGAGAAGGCCGCTTGACAATGAATGGCTGGAAACTCAAGCAATCGGCGATTGGCAAGGCGACCGCAGATCTCACCGATAACGATTTTTCACCCGATATCCAGCAAAAAGTGTATCTTTTCACGCTCGCCCATGGTGTAACCCACGAACTCACCGAACATTCAGATCGACTAATTTTATCGGAGATACATTCGCTATAAATCATGTGTATCCTGGAGGGTCCTGGTATCCTGTCGAAACGCTTATTATAACAAGCGGGGCGGACCCCGGACTTTTGACATATATGGTGTGAGATGCTGTAGCCACGGGCGGTCTGTGTCGCGGCCGGAACACGCTGACATACTGCGGGCGCGGCGCTTAAGTTTGAACTGAAGAAAAAGACGAAGTGCCTACGCTCTTGCCCAGGCTCTTGGGCCTGTCGGAAAAGCTAAAACACACAAAAACTGCACGAAACTGAACATTTTTATCGTCTTTTTCATCATTTCAGGGCTCGCGCCCTGAATGTTCAATATTTGAACATTCTAGTATATGTAGTATGCGAAAGCAAGAATGTAACCAAAAATTCTTTTCTGTCCTTCCTGGTTAGTCCTGATATCCTGTCGTACCGACTGTCGCACAATTTCCACCGATAAAACCGAGATAATTGCCACGGTCGATGCCCTTGAAACTGGCTTCGGGGTAGGCAGCCTGCCAGGAAGGTGGCGGTCCTGCCTGTCGTTTCGAGAGCTTGAATTCGAAGCTGGACAGGCGCCCATCCGACTCCTCGATATAGTCGAGCTCGGCTCCGGTGTGGGTGCGCCAGAACCATGAACCCCCATACCAGCCTCTATAGGCATTGAATTTCCTGCGCTCGCTCACAAGAAAATTCTCCCAGAGAGCGCCCTTGTCAGGCCTGAACTCCCAATCCTTGAAATCGTCGATCAAGGCATTCCTGATCCCATTGTCATAAAAATAGACCTTTTCTTTGCGCGACACTTCCTTCCTGAGATTCTTGCTGTAAGCGCCCAGGCGAAAAAGAACGAAGGCCTTCTCGAGCAGGTCGATATATGAAATCACCGTGTCCGCGCTCATAGCGCTTTGCCTGCCCAGTTCCTGGTAGGAAACCTCAGAGCCCACCTGATAGGCTAAAAGACGCAGAAGATCCCGAAGCTTCCTGGGATTTCGAATGCCGGCCAGTTCGAGGACGTCCTTATAGAGGTAGGCCGAACTCAGCTCCAGGAGATGCGCGACCTTGTCGGCCTTCGAAGCTATGCTGAAAAGCGCCGGGTAGAGCCCAAGCACGAGTTTTTCGGGCAAGAGTCCGTCGAGCTCGAAGGCTGTCAAGCTCAGACTGAGTTCGGAAAAAGCTATTGGGTACAGGGAATAAGTCCAGGTTCTTCCCGTGAGCGCTTCCTTGGCGGTTCGCGCAATATCCAGGCTCGAAGACCCCGTCACAAGCAGCGATCCGGGAAAACCTTCGTCGTAGAGAAGCTTTAGCGAAAGCTCGATATTCGGAATACGCTGCGCCTCATCGACACAGACCAGATCGATACCGGCGATCTGCCCACGTATCCTCCCGAGATCTCTAGACGACCAGAGTTCCTGCACGCGCGGATCTTCGCCGTTGATCATGATTGTTCGCCCGTCAAAACCCTCCATCACTTCGCGAGCGAGGGTCGTTTTCCCGCATTGCCGGGGTCCATAAAGGAGGATAATGCGTTTATCGGTCCTCAATCTTTGCAGGATTTTCTCTGTTATGGATCTTTTAATATACATATTCGACATTATCGCGCGAATTCATCGATCATACAAGATATAATAGCATTAAATAACGGGGTAACAAGATTGGGCAGGATTCACAGGAAAATTTTTTAGCAGAAGAAAAAATCGTTTTCTTTATCTTTTTATCTCTTCTCTCTTTTCCAAAGCTTTTTCTTTCTTCTTCTCTCCTATCTTCTCTTTTCTTTAACCAAAACTATTTCCTGTCCTTCCTGCTGGTCATGGTATCCTGTCGTACCGACTATCCTCCTTACTTATAAAGAGGCACGGTTTAGCCGAAATGCCTTGCCAGGTCCTCGGGCGCGAAAAGGCCTTTATCGGTGGCTATGCAGGTACAGAGTTCGGGCGGGGTTATGTCGAAGGCGGGGTACCAGCCGCGCACGCCGGCCATGGCGGTGCGCGCGCCCATGGCCTTGAGGACCTCGTCGCCGTCGCGCTCCTCAATGGTGACGCTGTCGACAGTGGGATGTCCCGAGTCGGGGTTGCCGGTGCAGTAGTAGGGTATGTGCAGGTGGGAAGCCGCGAGGGCTATTTGGTAGGTGCCAACCTTGTTGACGATGTGGCCATCCATGCAGATGACATCGGCCGCGGAGGTGAAGAGGCTCACTCCCTTGGTCTTCATCGCCCAGGCGGGCATGTTGTCGGTAATGACGGTAACCTCGAAGCCCATGTCGTGGACCACCGAGGCGGTAAGGCGGGCGCCCTGGAAAAATGGGCGTGTTTCGGGGCAAAGTACTTTTATTGTTTTTCCCTGGGCGCGGCATTCCCTCAGGATCGAGCCCACATCGTACTCGGCGAAGCACTGGGTCATGATCAGGGCGCCATCGGCGATTTTTTCGGCCACATAGCGCCCCTGGGCAGCGCTCCGGGCATAACGCTCGTTAGTCAGCTCTATCGTATAGTCGAACACAGCCCGGTCCGCAGGTTGGCCTTCCAACTTGGCCCTGATCGCCGCTTCCGCGCAGCCCTGGGTGATCGCGCTCATCTTCGCGCTTGTCGTGGGCCTCGCGTGGGAAAGCTCGTACGCGGCGTGGCGAATTTGGGCAGCGAAGTTCTGTTCGGCGGAGCCGCCTGAAGGGCTTGCGGCGGCGTTGGAGGGGCCGGCGGCGCCGGGAGCGCCAGTCGCGCCACCATTGCCAAAGGCGCCGCCGGCCTCGATCTGACGAGCGGCCAGGGCCATGCCCATGCCCGCCGCCATGAATGGCCCGCCCGACTGGGTGACCATCGCCTTTATGGCCGCCGCCACCTCTTGGTAGCTTTTGCAGGTGACGTATTCGATCCGACCCGGGTAGATCCTCCGGTCAAGGATGTGCACGGCCTGACCATCGTACCAGGCTACGTTTTCGTACTTCAGCAAGAAGGGAAACTCGTAGTCCTGTCGATTCATGGCGGCCTCCTGTCAGTCCGGTAATCCGAGCGTAGCCTTTATCGCCTTGATGCTCGCATCGGGAATGGGTTTTACATCACCCAAACCCAACGCTATGGAATAGATTTTTGCGGCGTCTTCGACGTAGATAGCCCGCAGAAGCGCCTGATCCAGCGAATCGCCCACCGCCGTCGCGCCATGATTGCGCATGAGGCATGCGTTTCGTTTTAACAGGCTTTTCGCGACCAGCTCTCCCAGCTCGTCGGTGCCCGGCATGCCAAACTCGGAGAGGGGAATATCGCCGCCTATGTAGTAGAGCAGCTCGATTAATACCAGAGGTATGGGCTTGCCCGCCACCGCGAATCCCGTGGCGTAGGGCGAATGAGTGTGCACGATGCCGCCCACGTCGGCCCTTGCCCTGTAGATAGCCCTGTGCATCCTCCACTCGGAGGAAGGCTTGTGCTCCCCTTCCACCACCGACCCGTCAACCATCCTCACCACCATGATGTCGCCCACCGTCATCTTCTCGTATGGATACGAGCTGGGCGTTATCACGAGGAGCTCCTTTGTCTCATCGCACGCGCTCAAATTGCCGCTGGTGCCCGCGAAAAGCCCCTGCCTATACGCTGCCGCGGTGGCTTCGAGGACTTTTTGCTTGATATTCCTGGGATCTTGCACGATTTTACTCCGTATGCTGGGCTCGGTTTATCCTATTCCGAATAGAAAAGAACACTATCCTTGTCGCGATGTTCCAGAAACTCATAGCGTATGGTTCTTCGCAGGCCTTCAGCGAGGGATACGGGAGGGGAGAAGCCCGTGTTTCCGATTTTAATGGACTTGAACTGCGTTGTCGCGCAGAATTTCTTTACCCGAATGCTGCTTATCGCGAATTTTTTTCCGCTCGCCAAGGCGGCCGCGTCGAAGAACAGGCCTCCGAGATACGCAAGCCAATACGGGGCTCTCAGTTTCGTGCTCGTTTCCTTGCCCAACTCCCTGTTGACCAGCGCCACGAGCTCGTTCATGGAAAGATCGGGTTTGTCGATATAATTGTAAACATGGAGACCTTTTAGATTGAGAGCGCAGTGCTCCAGGAATGCCGCCACATTCTCGACATAGGCCATGGATTTTACGTTGTTTCCCCTCCCTACCATGAAAAAAAGCCTCGAGGCTATTTGTTTGATCAGGTTGTAGACATTGCCTCTGTTGCGCTCGCCGAATACCACGGTGGGGCGCAGGATTATGAGGTTTCTCGCGCCTGGGTCCTCGTCGCGCCATGCGCGGTACACCTCTTCGGCTCCCCACTTCGTGCGGCCGTAGTCGTTGAAATATCGTATTGGCCCTGTTTCGTCTTCGTCGGGCTTGGCGAATCCGTAGACGGCCACCGAGCTCGTGAAAACTATTGTGTTTACGTTTTTCAGCCTGCAGGCATCCGCTAGGTTCCTGGCGCCCTGCACATTCACCTCGTCGTACAGGCTTACGGGCCTTACATCGTCCCTATGCTCGGCCGCCAAGTTCACCACGACATCGATGCCGTCTAGAGCTTTTTCCAGCGCGGCGCTGTCGCGAATGTCGCCTATCACGCAGCGCTCGTCGCCGAAAAACGGGGATTGGGCTTTATCGAATATGGAGAAACGAATCCCGTCTTTATCAAGGCGCGCGCATAGCCGGGATCCTATGAAGCCGGATCCGCCGATGACAAGAATATTCACGTAAAAATCCTTTAGGGATAATGATTTAAAAGTTTTGGCAAGCAGTCCTTGCCGGGTGTGGTTACCGCGTTTTACTTATCGAGAAGGGGCGGATTGCAGACCCTGCAGGGAGTGTAGCCCCGACGTACCGCTTCGAAGAGACTGATGCGTATTTTGGCTGTTTCGGGGATCGTGGGGCAGGTATGGAGATGGTAGGTATCGCTGAATCTGCTGACAAAAACCATCGTTGAACCGGCGGCAGCGAAGAGCATACCTACAAATACAAGCAAGATAAGGAAAAAGGGAATGACTTTTTTCATTGCTTCCCTCCGGTCGCAGAAAGTATAAATGTAGTTCTTTTAAATTTCAATAGCATTTTATAGTAAAACTTCTTCATAGGTCAGAAGCTCGGCATCGATTGTGACTGGAACCCCGGGGAGAAGAAGCACGACATAGTATTCGGGGGCATATCCGTCCGCGATCACGTCGAGCGTGAAATACCCGGGATGCATATCGTTTTCCCAAAATGGTCCCTGTAATGTGAAAGAGTATTCCCCGGCAAGGCCGCTTTCCGTTTCCCGGTACCCATCGCCATCGGAACTCCATGTATCGATGCCAGGCCTGAGCACGATTTGAGCGTTAGGGATAGTATCGCCTTTTAAAGCCCATTTTACAGTTCCCGAAACCTCGAGATCCCCATCGGCTTGCAATCCCTTGGGAACGAGCAAAAGCCCCTGATTGAAACCCACGGGATCGTATAATGCCGTGTCCTTGTCCTTTTCCACAAGGATATTGTTCCAAGCAGTACCGAAGTATCCCTCCCTGCTGAAGGCGACTGTATAGATCGAGTCAGTGGAAACTTCGGTAAACTGGAAATAGCCTGTATCGTCTGTCGTGGTTGTTCTGGAGTTGGCGCCCCCGGTGAGCGTCACATCTACATCGGCCAGCATTTCCAGGGTTTCGGCATCCATCACGTAGCCCGATATGCTCCCGCTGGGTATGGAAGGCCCCAGGAAGAACTCGCAGGAAATCAGGGAACTGGCACAGAACAGGAGCGAAAGGAGTAAAAGTCGCGTTTTCAAAAGAATCCCTCGGGCAAGATGATGTGATGCTGCTGATGGCTCGGTGCCAAGGAGCTTTTATAGCCCTTCGCGATGCAATACCGTCATGATCGTCTTGAAGACTATGGAAAAATCCAGGGCGAAAGACAGGCTTTTCAGGTAATAAAGGTCGAACTGGAGCTTCTTCCTCGTATCTTCTATCGAAGGGGAGTGGTATTCCCCCGATACCTGGTCCCAGCCGGTGACTCCCGGTTTTATAAGATGACGCTGCTGATAGTAGGGGATTATTTTCGCCAGGTTTTCTGCGATTTCTGGTCTCTCCGGCCTGGGGCCAATGAAGCTCATCTCGCCTTTTAAGATGTTTATAAGCTGAGGAAGCTCGTCGATTCTCGAGGAGCGCATGAAGGCGCCGAATTTCGTGATTCTATCATCGCCTTCCGTGGTAGGGACGAAGGTATTGCCCTCCACTCTCATGGTGCGGAATTTGATCATGGTGAAGGGCTTGCCCAGCCGGCCTACCCTGATTTGGGTAAAGAATACGGGCCCCTTGCTGCCAAGCTTGATAAATAGGGCCACGAGGGGAAAAATGGGCAGGCACACCAGGAGACACAGCGTGGCCAAAATCCGGTCCAGCGCGTCCTTGACCGTTAGATAGCCGATATGGTTTTTTAGATCGATATTTTCCAAAAACCAGATTTCGCTTATGGCATTCAGCGGCACTATCCTGAATATGTCCTCGTAAAAGTCCGTGAGCGTGATAAAGCTCACTTGGCGGGCGATTAGGTCGTAGAGTTCCTTGGAAACGGAGGAACTGAGGCTTCGCTTGTCCGGCAGGACTATGACGCTCACTTCGCTATCGGCCACCGCGGCGGCGATTTCCTCGCTCGTCTTCAAGACCGGTATCTTTCCCAGGTCCGGCAGGGGATCCTCTTCGTCGGAATACACGAAACGGATGTCGAAACCTATGGGCGAGGGTCTTTTCAGGTTCTCTATGATATCCAGTACTTCCCGGGAATACCCGATGATCCCCACACCCACGTTCTGCGTCTTGGGACCATGCCACACCCTGCCATAGAGGTAGCGCCAGCCCCAGAGAAGGAAGCAGAAGATGATCAAAAGAATGAAAATTACTGTCTTAGGCGCGATGAGCACCGAAGGCAGGCCGTAAAAATAGAGCACCGCGAAGCCGCCGGCTACGGCTATCCCCGCTGCCAGTCGCTTGAAGTAGCGAAAACTGCCGAAATCGAGGTCGATCCTATAGAATCCCGCAGTGTAGAATACGAGGATCCACACGACAAAGACGAGCGAGAAATGTCGCAGATGCAGGGCTAAGAGAGAAGCTTCCGGGAAGCTCCCCCTTCGCAACATGAGCGAAAAAATGAGGGACAGGTAGAGTAGAACGAGGTCGACGACGAAAAGTAGGGCTTGCTTCCTTTTTATCTGTTTTCTCATTTTTTCCGGCTCATACTATCATAGCGATCAAAAAAAGCAAACCGAGCTCTCCAGGTCTTAGCTTTCAACCCCGGCTCAGGGTAAAAGCGCTATGATCAGGCTCGCCACGGAGAGTATCGTGGTGAGGATCGAGGAAATGCGGTAAAAGTTGTAGGTAAAGGAATTGGCCGCCGCCACGATATTGTCTTCGGGCTGGATAATCCTGTCCTTGGGCTGAGCCTTGGATTTTACGTCGTAGATGGTGAGCGCCTGGTTGGCGTTGCGCTCGGTGTCCACGCCGCGCTCCAATACGACATAGTATTCCCAGGTTCGATCTGGCACGTAAGGATATCGGCCCTGATA
>CAZHSK010000022.1:0-16779 GCA_964535235.1 uncultured Treponema sp.
AAGGGATCGAAAAGCTTGCCGAAATCGCTGACCTGGTTGGATGAGCGCGCTATTCGACCGTCCACGAGGTCGCTTAACTCGATTACCGCAAAGAGAAGCCATAAAAGAATAACGGTTGGAAGGGATCCTAGCAGAGGATAGCGGTAGAGAAGAAAAAATGCTGGAGCGAGGAAGACTCTGCTCAGGGTGACCTTGTCGGCGGCGCTCATTAGGCTCAGAGTAGAGATTTGACAGCCTCAATGTCAAGGTTGTAGTATGGCTGGGGCCCCACCGGCGTGCGACAGTCCGCGCGAAGCTTGGAGTTGAGAATCGGAGACAGGATAATGGACGAAACCGGCATCAAGATGCATCTCCGAGGAAGCATTCGCAGGACAACCCTGGCATATTTTCTGCTTCAGTGCCTAATTTTTACCGCCTTTGCCCTGGGGGCCGGCTTTCTGAAAAGGTTTTGGATGCCCTTTGTCCTCACAAGCATGGGGCTTCACGGACTTCTGTACTTTCTTATGCTTGTATTTTTACTGGATTTTCGCAAAGAAGCCACCGGAGAGCTTGTTGGTTCCATGAATCTTGCCAACAGAATCACGCTTTTAAGAGTTAGCACCCTGCCTACTCTGCTCTACCTTGTCATCGCTGCGAAGAGTTATAAAATCCGCTATCCCCTTTTAGTCCTTGTCGTGTTCATATTCGCCACCGATTTTCTGGATGGTTATGTGTCCAGGAAGGGCAAGGAGGTGACTAAGGCAGGAAGGATGATGGACTCGGCCAGCGACTACAGTCTGTTGATTGTCCTGAGCGTGGTTTTTTATTATTATAAAATTATACCAGAATGGTTCTTGATGCTCGTGCTTCTGCGACTAGGAATACAGATGCTCCTGATGGCCGTTCTTATAGCGGTCAAGAAGAGAATAGAACCTACATCCACCCTTATGGGCAAGGTTGCCGTAGCGTCCATCATGGTTGTCTACAGCGTCGAGGTTCTCACTCTCATCGTGAGTTGGGTGCCTGAAGCTTTTACCAGCGGCCTTGAATGGATAGCCGCAGCGATCGTGGTGGCCAGTATCGTAGACAAGATTTTTACCTTTGCGCGAGGCATGGGCTGCGCGGGTTTTTCCGGGAGGATTTCACATGGCAATGATCAAAAGCGCTCTTGAGTTAGCGCTTGAGAGGACAAAGGATTTAAAAGTGGATGAGGCAGCCCTCGAGGTTTCCAACATAAAGATGGAGGCTAGGCGGGCGGCAGGCAAATATCTCGAGGACTTAGGTCAATTTGATCTGGCCAAGGCTGTGAAAGATTCAGGCGCCCAGGTGGAATTGTTCCGGAAGACAGCATTCGAAGTTTTGATTGCCCAAATCCAGCTTCCTTCCAGCTATTTCGATCCCGACAAGCTTGCATTGCTCGGTTCGGGTCTCGGCATTTTAAGTTCGCTAGCCCCCTACCCTGCGAAAAATGGGGGAAAGGATGCCCAAAAAAAAGTGGAAGACATGGTCAAGCAGATCACGTCATTCATGGAGAAATACCTGGAGGAATTGAAGCGCGTGGACCAGGCCATACGGACTCAGTGGGCTCCCAAGCTGAGGGACAAGGAGCGCCAGATGGCCGCAAGGATGGGGCGCGAGGTAAGGATGGATCCCATGTCGGATCCAGAATTCTCCGCCTTCTATAAGCAAAATGTAGAATCCCTGCGGGATCAGTATTCCGAAGCCTTGGAACGAGCTAGGGCAGCCCTTTTCGAGTTAGCCCTTCTCGGCGAAACTACTGACGACTCAGCATCACATAAATAAGAGCAAGATCGGATTTCCTCACACCCGTTACCCTGGAGGCTTGCCCCAGGGTGAGGGGTCGTACTATCTCCAGCTTTTCAATGGCTTCCTTGGATAACCCAGGCACAGCGCCGTAGTCGAAATCGGAAGGTATTCTGAGCCGATCGGAGCGGTCGAGTCTCGTGGCCAGGCGCGCTTCTTTTTCCAGGTAGCCCTTGTAGCGGGATTCCAGGAGTGCCGTCTGCACCCAGGATTCGGGGTAGGTGTCTGGAGCTTCTGCTGACGCTGGCGGGTAGGGCGCCCCCGCAGCGAATTGGGCGGTTTTGTTAACGGAGAGTTCGGGTAGGAGTTGGGTTAGAAAGGCGGCTGCCGAGGGGGCGCCATCCATCAAGGCGCCCAATTTGGGATCCCGAAGCGCCAGTTTCATGGACTCGCCCAGGTGGGGTGCCAGGCAGTCGAAGCGCTGTATATCGGCAGCGAAAACCCGCCTGGCGGAGAGAAGCTGGGTTATTTCTTCGATTCCTCTTTTACGTGCCTCAAATTTTTCTATTCTCTCCTGGGTGGCCAGGCCAAGGGCAATGGCCAGGGGCGTGAGGCGAAGGTCCGCCGAGTCCTGGCGCAGGGCGAGCCTGCGCTCGGCCCTGCTGGTGAACATTCGATATGGCTCTTTTGGCGAGAGCGTGACAAGATCATCGATGAGAACGCCTATATAGGCCTCGTCTCTGCCTAGGATGATGGGTTCTTCCTCGTCCAGGCTTCTTCGGGCGTTGATACCTGCCATAATGCCCTGGGCGGCAGCCTCCTCGTAACCCGAAGTGCCGTTGGTCTGCCCTGCCACAAATAGCCCTGACATGATCTTGGATTCCAAAGAGGCATAAAGGGCAGCAGCTTCTAAATAGTCATACTCCACCGCGTAGGCAGGCCGCACGATTTTTGCCTTTTCAAAACCCGGGAGACTGCGGTAAAAGGCAAGTTGCACATCCTCGGGCAGGGAACTGGATAGACCGTTCAGGTAGACCTCATTCGTATATTCACCCTCGGGTTCGACGAAAACCTGGTGCCGGTCGCGGTCAGGAAACCGTACTACCTTGTCCTCGATGGAGGGACAGTAGCGCGGCCCCTTGCCCACTATCTGACCGGAGAAGAGGGGAGAGCGATCGAGGCCGCCTTTAATGAGTTCATGAGTGTTTTCATTGGTCCATAGGACATGACAGGGAAGGTTGGGTCTATGGTGATCCTCTTCAATAAAGGAAAAGAAAATTGGTTTTGATTCCCCATGCTGTATTTCCAATTTTGAAAAGTCGATGCTGGAGGATGCAATGCGGGCAGGGGTTCCGGTCTTCATTCTCCCCACAGGAAAGCCTCGGGTACGCAGAGCGGTTCCTAGTCCCAGCGCAGCCGGCTCCCCCAGCCTTCCCCCCGAACCCCTCCAATCGCCTATAAAAAGCCTGGCTTCCATAAAGGTACCGGTGGTAAGCACTACAAGCTTGGTCCCAATCGTTGCCCCTCGTTCGGTGAGTACCGCTTCCACCCTGGAGCCATCCCTGGATGGGATGATATCCACCACCGTATCCATGAGGATGGAGAGCCCTGCCTGTGACTCCAGGCTTTTACGCGCAAGCTCGGCATAGAGAAACTTGTCAGCCTGGGCACGAGGTGCCTGCACGGCTGCCCCCCTAGACTGGTTGAGCATGCGAAGCTGAATGGCCGATGCATCGGTGAGGATGCCCATTTGGCCGCCTAGGGCATCGATTTCCCGCACGAGATTCCCCTTGGCCAGGCCTCCGATCGCGGGATTGCAGGACATTCTTCCGATTGTATCGGGGTTCTGGGTAATTAGGAGGCAGTTCGTACCCAAGCGAGCCAAAGCAAGGGCAGCCTCAATGCCAGCATGCCCCCCGCCAATGACAATCGCTTCAAAATCACCCATGCTTCCTCATTTGCCTAGGCAAAAGGCACCGAAAATGCGATCGAATACTTCCTCCGAGGAAATCTCACCGCTTATTTGGCCTAGATGATCCGCCGCCTCGCGTATATCCAAGGCTAAGGCATCCAGGGGAGCTGCGTCGGCCAGATTTGCGCAAGTTGAAATAATGGCGTCCAGGCATTTGTCGATGTGTTCCTTCTGGCGCTCGCTGGCCAGGCGGAGAGATTCCTTCGCTGTGCCTGATGTGCTTCCCGCTTGCGCGTCCAAGGCCTGGATAATGGCAGACTCAAGGGCGGGGAGACCGTCCCCCTTCTTGGCGCTCAAGCCCAACCAGCCCGAAGGAGGCGGCAGACAGTCGGGTAGATCTACCTTATTCCAGAGCTTAAGCGCGGCAGGATAGCGCTCCAGATGCATATAATCTTCGTCGGAGAGCTCTTTGCGCCCGTCCGCCATGTAAAGGAGGAGGTCAGCCCTAGTGCTCAGTTCTAGGCTACGCCTAACCCCTTCAGCTTCGATATCACCCAGGGCATGGCGAAGCCCCGCCGTGTCCACAAGGCGGAGGGCGTATCCACCCATCTCGACCCATACCTCCAGATAATCCCTGGTAGTGCCCGGCTCGGGGCTCACGATGGCCCTTTCTTCCCGGAGAATGAGGTTGAAGAGGCTGGACTTACCCGAATTGGGTCTGCCCGCCACAACCACAAGGGCGCCGTCCTGCCTAAGCTTGCCGGCAATATAGCTGGAGGATAGTTTTTCGAGCCTGGCTCGACAGGCATTAAGCCGTGGCAAAAAACCCAAGTCGACGCCTAAGCTTTCGCCTTCTACCTCATCGGCGGGATAATCCAAACGTGCTTCGATCTCGGCAAGTAGGTCTAAAAGCTCGTTTCTGAGCTCCCGGATTTCCATGGAGAGGGCTCCGCCCAATCGACGCAGGGCATCTTCTCGGGCTGCTTCACAGGCTGCCCCTGAGAGTTCATTGATGGCTTCAGCTCTTACTAAATCTGTCTTACCATGGAGAAAGGCCCTGAAGCTGAATTCTCCAGGGAGGGCTTGGGCAAAGCCAGCTGTCTTCAGGGCCTCGATAAGCCTGGCGATCACGGCTGAAGAGCCATGACAGTAGAATTCTACGGAATCTTCACCGGTAAAAGAGCGGGGGTTGCGAAAAATCGCGGCCAGGACCTCGTCGATACGCTCGCCTGAGGCGGGGTCTATAAACCAGCCGTGGACGAGACTATGGCCTTCTGCAGAAGCCAGTGCGCCAGCCGGGTTAAAGCAGGACGAGCATAATTCTATGGCGCCCTGGCCAGAGGTTCGCAGTACTGCCAGGGCCGAGCGGCCGGGCGGGGTGGCGAGGGCAACGATGGGCTGCCCTGTATCCATATAGGTTCTTGCCATGGAGAATTAGAACGATAGCGGGAAAGGGCAGGGAGTATCAAGGCCGGGCGGGGGCACCCCGCCCGGCCGCAGCCTCACATCGTCTTCCAGTAACGGTAAAAGCGACGCTCCACTTCATCCAGACTCAGCAAGGGATAATACTTGCATCCATGGGGACTTGCGAACATGAAACCATCCTTCAGGTGCTTGTAGGAAATTCGATCTACCGGACAGTCCAGGGAAAGACCCTTCACAGACTTTCCCGGTGTCGCTCTCACTTCTTCTATGGCATTTCTGAGTCTGGCCGGATGAATGCCCGGCACATAACAGCGGATGAGGGGGTTTTCCTCGTATTCTTTCAGGAATTCGTCGGTGGAAAATTCCAACTCGGAGAAAAAGAGTTTGGGAGCGCCCTTGGTATTGTTAGGATCGGTGATATAACGGCCGAAGTCCCTGAAATTAAACCGGGTCAGGACAATAAACTTGACAGGATTGATCTCCAGCATGATGCGGAATTCCTGCTTATCCTTGTCGGGATCGTACTCGGCACTCTCCAGTTCCATGAAATCGCCCACGGAATTGCCCAGATGTAGTTTTCCCAGTGCGGCGAAATCAATGTTCTCCAAGGTTCTATAACTTTTTACGAACTTGGTGGCCTTGGGTCTGCCATCCTCATGAGGAATGAGTTCGGCATATGCTTTATCGATATCGAAATACTCGTTTCTGAAGCTAGGATCCACTTCGACAAAAATGAGTCTTCCCTCGAAATAGCGGGTTGATCCCTGCACATAATGACGGAGAAACTGCTCGGGACCGAGTTGTGATGCTATCAGGGAATGGTTGGGGTGCAGAATCAGGTAGAGATGTCGTTCGCTACTCATTGTTACCTCCAGGTAGAGCGAAGAAGCGGGGCGATTACCAGGGCAATAATAGCCATGAGCTTAATAAGGATATTTAAAGAGGGGCCGGCCGTATCCTTGAATGGATCTCCTACCGTATCGCCGACTACTGCTGCCCTGTGGGCGGCTGAGCCCTTGCCCTCTGTCTTTCTGGATTCTATGAACTTCTTGGCGTTGTCCCAGGCTCCACCGGAGTTGGACATGAAAATGGCCAGAAGTACGCCGGTGACCGTAGAACCCGCCAGGAGTCCGGCCAGAAGGCCGGGACCTCCCAGGAAGCCTGCCGCCACGGGAGCGAGAATGGCCAGGACGCCCGGCACTATCATGCTTTTCAACGCGGATTTAGTGGAAATATCCACGCAACGCCTGTAGTCGGGAACTTCTGTACCTTTGAGGATTCCGGGCGAAGCGCGGAACTGTCTGCGCACTTCCTCAATCATGACAAAGGCCGCCGAGCCAATGGAGTCCATGGCCAAGGCGGAGAAAAGGAAGGGTATCATGCCGCCGATGAATAAGCCGATGAGGACTTGGGGATTGGTGACCGTGATTAGGGAGACATCGATGCCGGCGGCCTCCACGAAGGCGACAAAGAGAGTGAGTGCGGTGAGGGCTGCCGAGCCTATCGCAAAGCCCTTTCCTATTGCCGCCGTGGTGTTGCCCACCGCGTCGAGAGAATCGGTGATGTCCCTGGTTTCAGGAGGGAGTTCGGCCATTACCGCCAGGCCGCCAGCGTTGTCGGCGATGGGACCGTAGGCGTCAACGGAGAGCTGGATGCCCAGGGTTAGGAGCATGCCAAGGCCTGCGATGCCAATACCATAAATTCCTGCCAACGCATAACTGCCGGCAATGGCTGCCCCGATTATGAGAATGGGCGGCAGGGTGGACATCATGCCCACTCCGAGGCCAGAAATTATGGTGGTGGCGGATCCGGTGCTGCAAGCATTGACGATACGCCGAACTGGCGGGGTATCGGTGCCGGTAAAAAACTCGGTGATCATGCCGATGAGGGTACCCGCCGCAAGGCCGGTTACCGAGGAGAGGGCCACGCCGAGCCAGCCAAAGGCGTTGCCTTCGGCGCCGCCGAAGCGGGAGTTGCCCAAAACGAATAGCGCGCTGGGGAATATCAACGCCACCGCCAGCCCGGCGGCGCCGAAGGAGCCGGCATTAAGGGCTTTTTGCGGAGAAGATCCCGGCTTCATGCGCACGAACAGGGTTCCCACCAAGGATGCCAGTACACCAATAGCAGCAGCGAAGAGCGGGAAAAAAGCCAATCGTATGCGCATATCGGCCGTGGCAGCTGCTCCAATACCCAATACCGCACAGCCAATCAAGGAACCCGCGTAGGATTCAAAAAGATCGGCGCCCATGCCGGCCACATCGCCAACGTTATCGCCAACATTGTCGGCGATGACAGCAGGATTCCGATGATCGTCCTCCGGTATGCCCGCCTCCACCTTGCCTACGAGGTCAGCACCCACATCGGCAGCCTTGGTGTAGATTCCTCCACCCACTCTGGCGAAAAGGGCGATAGTGGAAGCGCCCAAAGAAAATCCTGAAAGAACGGGGAATGCGGCTACGGCAAGAGACTGAGTATCGGTTCCAGCTAGTAGGCTCATTACGGTCAATACGGTTGCGATGCCTAGAAGGGCAAGACCTACAACCGTCATACCCATGACCGAACCACCGGTAAAGGCCACGGAAAGCGCCGGACCGATGCCCTTGGTGGCAGCCTGGGCAGTACGGGCATTAGCCTTGGTGGCCACCGACATGCCAAACCAGCCGGCAAGGCCTGAACAGAGCGCGCCTACAGCGAAGGCAGCGGCCTGAAGCCGCAGGAAACCCTTGTTGAATATGGCCAAGAGGAGGATGATCACCGGCACGATGATGGCTATGACCAAGTATTCCCTGGTCAGAAAAGCCCTAGCGCCTTCGGCGATGTAGCTGGATATTTTAACGAGGGTTGGGGATTCCACCTGCATCGATGCGATCGACCGGGCTTTCCCCATCGAGTATATAAGAGCCAATAAAGATGTCACAAAAGCGGCGCCGATACATAATTCGAGCCCCATAATGCCTCCCGCGGAGTTGAAAAATATGAAGGGACCCCTCGAGTATACGGTGGCTTTTCAAGCTTCGCAAGCAAAATTTCCACATTGTGGCATAACTGCTTTGTGCTCAGGGCTACTTTCAGACCCATTACTTTATAGATGCATAACCTTTACTATTAATGCATATTTATGCACTTGTACCTGTTGACAGTTTTCTTCTTTTATATTCATATAACTCTATTCCATTGTGGGAGGAGCCCATGAGGTCCTTATTTCCATCCTGCCCAACAATAATCCTCCTTTCCCGAGACGGAATCAGACTCTGCTTTCCTCTCCGTGTCCGTACCTGAGGCGTCGACCGCCAAAGCCCACAATCACAAGTACAATATCAAGCCTTGGCGTATGCCTTAAGGCCGTAATTCCCCGGCAGGACCGGTTTGTCTTTCAGGCGGTTCTGTCGTCACAGGAGGAATACTATGATCGATATAGGCATTCTCGGAGCCTCAGGTTATGCGGGCGCCGAAATCGTGCGCCTGTTGCTGACCCATCCACTAAAGAAGCGCCTTCATCTTTCCTCGGTGAGTTTCGAAGGTAAAAAACTGGAAGCGGTGTATCCCGCCTTCACGGCCGCGCGGGGAGCCCTTGTCCTGGAGTCGGCGGATGCGGTGATAGATGCCTCCCAGGTGGTATTTTCCTGCCTGCCCCACGGCCATGCCGAGGCAGCGGCCAAGCGCTGCATGGAAAAGAAAGGCCTATTCATCGATATATCGGCGGACTTCCGTTTTGGAGAAGACCAGGAGAGCTTTACCACCTGGTACGGCAAATCCTACGGAGATCCCTCCCTCTATGCTCAGGCAGTATACGGGCTTCCAGAACTCAACCGTGCCGCGATTAAAAAAGCCCGGCTCATCGCCAACCCCGGATGCTACCCCACCTCGGCCGAGTTAGGTCTTTTTCCTGCCCTTTCCAAGGGCATAGCCGATACCGACGGCATCATTATAGATTCGGCATCGGGGGTAACAGGTGCGGGAAGGGAGCCCAGCCAGAGCACCCATTATCCCGAGTGTACGGATTCTATAGCTCCCTACAAGGTAGGTGCGCATAGGCACCAGCCGGAGATAGACCGCTATCTCTCCATCATGGCCGGCAAGCCCGTATCATCGGTGTTCACGCCCCATCTGGCTCCCATGAACAGGGGAATCGTGAGCACAATCTATTTCAGGCTGACAAAACACATGGATGCAAAAGAACTGCACGAACTGTACAGTTCCTTTTACAAGAATGAATTCTTTGTTCGCGTACTACCTCTGGGATCCACTGCTTCCAGCAGGAATGTGCGGTTATCCAATTTCTGCGACATATCGCTTCATCTTTCCTCCAACGGAAAGACTGGAATTATTGTGTCTACGATCGACAATATGGTAAAGGGCGCGGCCGGCCAGGCTGTGCAGAACATGAACCTAGCCCTCGGTCTCGAAGAGACCGAGGGCCTCACCATGCTGCCCCCGGCGTTTTAGGCCGGGAGCGTAAATCCTGGGGCGCCGAAACGAAGCGCCACAAGGGGGGAAGAGAATGGTACAAATACGTGGAGGAGTGACCGCGCCCAAGGGTTTTACGGCCTCGGGCATCCATGTAGGAATAAGGAAGAACAGGGAGAAAAAAGACCTGGCCCTGGTCTGGTCGGAAAAACCCTGCAGCGCTGCGGCGGCCTATACCACCAACCAGGTTAAGGGCCAGCCTTTAATCGTCACGAGGGAACACCTGGCCGATGGAAAGGCGCAGGCGATAATTGTCAATGCGGGCAATGCCAATACCTGCACGGGCGATGCGGGTATAGCCGCCGCCCGGCGCATGGCTGCTCTAGTATCACAGCGGATGGGAATCCTGGCCACCGACGTAGTGGTCGCTTCCACGGGAGTGATAGGGCAGCAACTGGATGTGGGCATTATCGAAGCCGGCATGGATCAGTTGGTGGCAGGGCTTTCACGCACCGGTAACATAGATGCCCGGGAAGCGATAATGACCACGGATACGGTAAAGAAGGAAGTAGCCGTGCAGTTCGACCTGGATGGCAGCACGGTGACGATCGGAGCCATGGCCAAGGGATCGGGCATGATACATCCTAACATGGCTACGATGCTCTCCTTTATCACCACAGACTGCGCCATTAGCTCGGCCATGCTGCAGAAAGCGCTTTCGGCCTCGGTGGATAAAACCTATAACCGGGTGAGCGTGGACGGCGACACATCCACCAATGACATGGTTGTCATTCTAGCCAATGGTTTGGCGGGCAACGCGCCCATCGAATCCGAAGGCACCGGTTTCAAGGTCTTCTACGAAGCCCTGACCTGGCTGAATACCCAACTGGCCCGCATGATAGCCAAGGATGGCGAAGGCGCCACAAAGCTTATCGAATGCATTGTGGAAGGGGCTTCGGACGAAGCCAAGGCAGTGGAGTTGGCCAAGGGCGTCATTTGTTCCAGTCTGGTGAAAACGGCTGTATTCGGTGCCGATGCCAACTGGGGAAGAATCCTCTGCGCCCTGGGTTATACCAGAAAGGACTTCGATCCCGCCAAGGTGGACGTGGCCTTCGAAAGCGCTTCGGGCTATATAGAGGTGTGCAAAAATGGCGCCCCCCTTCCCTTCAATGAGGAAAAGGCCAAGAAAATCCTCAGCTACCAGGAAGTGACCATATACGTGACATTGAATGAAGGCGAAGCCCAGGCCACAGCCTGGGGCTGCGACCTTACCTACGAATACGTAAGGATCAACGGCGATTACCGCACTTGATTGCAATGACTTGGGCATTATCGCCCTAAAGGAGAGAAAAATATGATAGCCGAGAATTTGAGGGCAGACATTCTTGTCCAGGCTATGCCCTATATCAAAAAGTTTTCCGGCAAGATACTGGTGGTAAAATACGGCGGCGCCGCCATGATCAATGAAGGGGTACGCGCAGCGGTGCTCCAGGACCTCATTCTCATGCAGCAGGTGGGCATTAAGCCCGTACTGGTGCATGGGGGGGGGCCAGAAATCGATCGCATGCTCAAGAAACTGGGCAAGGAAAGAGTTTTCGTGGACGGACTCCGCTATACCGACGACGAGACAATCGAAGTAGTGCAGATGGTTCTGGCGGGAAAGGTAAACAAGGACCTGGTAGCCCATATACAGCGCCAGGGTGGCCAAGCTTTAGGAATGTGCGGGGGTGACGGCGGGCTTTTCAAGGCTAATCGTCTGCAGAAGGATGGGAAGGATCTGGGCATGGTGGGAGAGATTGCGGTAATCCAGCCCGAGGTTGTCCTGAATGCCATCAACGCCGGCTTCATACCCGTAATATCCACCATAGCCCTGCGCCAGGATGACGAGTCCGGATACTACAATATCAATGCGGATACAGCGGCCGCCCAGCTGGCTGGAGCCCTGGGAGCCGAAAAGCTCATTCTGCTCACCGATGTTCCCGGCATATTGAAGGATATGGCCGATGTGGCTACCCTCATATCGGAAATTAGCCGCGATGACGTCCCCGCCCTCATCAAGCAGGGGATAGTCTCAGGCGGCATGATTCCCAAGGTGGAGTGCTGTGTTCTAGCCCTCAGGCTTGGGGTTACCAGCACCCATATTCTCGACGGCCGCTCGCCGCATTCTCTTTTGATAGAGATCTTCAGCGATAGGGGCAAGGGGACAATGATTCTATGAACGATAAATTCATGAATACCTATAAAAGGACGGGGCTTATCCTGGAGAGGGGAAAGGGCGCGACGCTCTGGGATAAAAGCGGTGCGAAGTATGTGGATTTCACGGCCGGCATTGGCGTGAATTCCTTGGGACACGGACATCCAGCCCTCACACATGCCATCGCCGAACAATCGGCCAAGCTTATCCACGTATCCAATTATTTTATGACCGATATTTCCATGCTACTGACGGAAGAACTCTGCCGCGTCACGGGCTTTGAAGCAGGGTTTTTCTGCAATTCGGGGGCTGAGGCCAATGAAGGCCTGGTCAAGATAGCCAGGAAATATGGCTCGGACAAAGATCCCGAAAAGAATAAAGTAGTCACATTGAAAGGCTCATTCCACGGCAGAACCATCACCATGGTCACCGCCACGGGACAGGATAAATTCCACAAGTTTTTCGGCCCATTCACTCCAGGCTTCGACTATGTTCAGCCCAACGATATCCAGGCGCTGGATAAGGCTTTGGACGAAAAAACCTGCGCTTTTCTTTTCGAGCCCATTCAGGGTGAAGGCGGAGTAGTGCCTTTGGATGCCAACTACCTACAGCAAGCCCAAAAACTCTGCAAGGAGCGGGATATCCTCTTCGCCGCCGACGAGGTGCAGACTGGGGTAGGCCGTACAGGCGCTTTCCTGGCTTGCGAAAAGCTCGGTGTGGATCCCGATATGGTGGCTTTGGCTAAGGGTTTGGCCGGCGGAGTACCTATTGGAGCCATTCTGGCCAAGGGAGCCTGTGCTCAAACTTTGCAGCCCGGAGACCATGGAACTACCTTCGGCGGAAACCCCCTGGCGGCGGCAGCAGCCCGGGTAGTTCTCGGGGAGCTGCAATCACCTGGTTTCCTGGCCGAGGTGGAGCGCAAGGGCAACAAGATTCAGGCTAACGTACGCTCCTGGAATCTGCCCATCGTAAAACAGGTGCGGGGCATGGGGCTTATGATAGGAATCGCGGTGAGCATCCCGCCCGGAGACGTGGTTAAAGCCTGCAGGGAAAGAGGTCTACTTGTCCTCACCGCAGGAGAAGATACTGTACGCCTTCTGCCCCCCCTTGTGATCAGCGATGGGGAGATCGATACTGGCCTTGCGGCTCTCAAAGCCGCCATGGAATCCCTTAAGTCTTGATTGCCACAGAAATGTTCGGATTGCCGTGACAACAATAATAGCGGGGTAGAAGAATGGTCGAAGTGTATCGCACGCGACGAGAAAAAATTGCTGAAGAACTCCGGCTTAGGGGAATCGCCGCCGCACGCTTTGAAGACTTCGAAGGCATGCGAAGCCCTTCGCTCCGCTATCTCTGCGGTCACCCCGGCGATGCGTTTCTGGTGATCGATGCTCGGGGTAATAGCCTCCTCGTGGCTTGGGACAGAATCATGGCCGAGCGTATGGCCTCGGTGGATCGGATATTTTCATATACCGAATTCGGGCGCAAATCAGAAACAGCCATGCACAAGGTTCTGAAAGAATTGGGAATTCCCCAGGGATCGAAAGTAGAACTTCCTTCGGCTACCTCCTACCCCTCCTTTGTTGATCATGTGGCCGCTTTGGACGAATGGGACCTGGTCTGCGACAAGTCGGGTATAGACGCAAAAGTTCTTTCCATGCGGGCGGTTAAAGATTCGGGCGAGCTGGAGGTGTACCAGCGACTCTCCGCCCTCACCAACCGGCTTATTGATGAAATTGAAGATAGGGTACGGCAGGGCAGCCTTGCTGCCGAACTGGATGTCGCCCTCTTTATCGAGCGGGAGGCCCGCCGCGCGGGCGCCGAAGGCACGGGTTTCGACACCATCGCGGCGGGCCCTCGCCGCAGCTTCGGCATTCACGCCTTTCCCAGCTATGGCACTGGACCCTTCGGCGCGCAAGGCTTTTCCATCCTCGATTTCGGCATAGTGCTCGAAGGCTATACCAGCGATGTCACCATGAGTTTTGTCCGCGGCCCCTTGAAACCTCGGCAGGAGCGCATGCTCGAGCTTGTGAGGGAGGCCTACACAAAGGCGGTGGCCGCCTGCGGTCCTGGTGTAGCGGCCCGGCAGCCAGCCCTCGTGGTTGACCAAGTTTTTACCCAGGCAGGCTTTTCTATGCCACACTCCTTAGGCCATGGGATCGGTCTCGAGGCGCACGAAGCCCCGGGTGTCAACTTGAGGGATGGAAACGACGCGGTCCTTGAACCGGGCACTATCATCACCATAGAACCCGGGCTCTATGATCCCGAGTTGGGCGGCGTCAGATGGGAGAACGATGTGCTTATTACCGAAGATGGAGCCAAGGTTCTTACCGAATCCAGGATTGTGGAGCTCTGAACCATGCGCAAGACTGAGCGCGCTTAGCAAGAAAGAAACGCAGTCCAGTGCCAATGCTTATAACATCGCCCTCGTTCAGATCTAAGACTTTTTCCCCTTTTTAGCCGTAGCCCTTTCTTTTTTCGCCTTTGCCTTCGCTTCTTTTTCCGACACTTCCCTTTCAGGATTCGCAAAAGCCAAAAGGGTCTCCGCAGCATAGCTTCTTATGCTGGCATCGACAGCCAGATCCAGAGCCAAGTCGCGCAAGGTCTTTACCTCTATGTTCTTATTGCCATCAGCCGCCATGGAAAGCGCAGCCCCCACAAGTGCGGTCGTTTCCCTGACCGAACGATCTATGCCGCGCCGGAATCGTCCATAAAGCTCCTCAACTTCGGAAGCGCTACCGACCTTGCCCACAAGCGAACCCATATCCTGGACCGAGAGTACCCTCTTCAAGGTAAAAACCGTCAAAAGCAAGGCGATATGTTCCTTGCTGTACTTTTTCCCCTCCGTGCGAGGGACTATTTTTGACTTTGCATAATTATTTATCATAGATGGCGTTATTAATTTTTCACTCTCTGCCATCATAAAAAGCTCGAGCGCTCGTTCCATATAGGTAACCACTTGATCCATATACAAACCGATATCAGGCAGCTGCGCCCATTCAGCCGGGGCCTTCCTGCTGAGCATGGAGAAATAGCTTTCTATGGTTTCGCTGTTGATCGTATCCATGAAAAGAAAGGTAGCATATGGTTATCAATACCACAACATATGGCTTAATAAACATTGACGTATTAATTACTATGTTATATTATAACCATTACCATGTTTTATAATATCGCATAACATATGGCATAATATCGGAGGCCTATGCAATGATCCCACGCAATATTTACCTTTTCGGCGATTCGGTAGCCCGGGGCATTATCTTGAGCGACGATGGTAGCTATATGCCCATTTCGGAAAGCTTTGCCTCCCTGGCCGCCCAGAAACTCGGCATCAATGTTGTCAACAAGGCCAGGTTCGGCTGCACTATTACAAAAGGCCTTAACATCCTCCAGCGCTTCATGTCTGGAGAGAGGGCTCCTGCAACTACCATGGGCATAGAAAAGGGAGTGGCCATCCTGGAATTCGGCGGCAACGATTGCGACTTTCTCTGGGATGAAGTAGCGGCACGACCTGAAGCCGCTCATATACCTCTCACTCCACTGGATACCTTTTACCGCGTGTACGGCGAGATGATAGACGCCCTGCGCGCCAAGGGGCTTAAAGCCGCCGTCATGAGCCTGCCACCCCTGGTGGCCGAGCGCTACCTGGCATGGATTACACGGAACGGTCTGGATCGTGAAGCCATTCTCCGCTGGCTGGGCGGGGTGGAGAAAATTTTTACCTGGCACGAGAGCTATGACAAGATTGTAAGGAAGATTGCCGCTGAAAAGGATTGTCAGCTTCTGGATATACGAAAGGATTTTCTGGCGCTCAGGGATTACCGGGAGTATATGTGCAATGATGGGATCCACCCCAACAGGGCCGGGCACAGGCTCATGGAAGCATCCCTGGAACGATACGCCGCTCTAAGCTAGGCGCCAGGCCAGCACTTTGCCTGCGCACATCGGCACTACCCCGTCTATTTCGCCCGGCACTGTCCAGGCTTCACGAAGGAGGCGCAGCTTGCCCTGCGGGGCTGGCAGGCCGTAGAAAGCGGCGCCATTAACGGCGACAAATGGCCGCAAGGCTTCAAGAGCCCCTTCCGACTCAAAGAGACCCGCCAGGGCTGGTATAGTAGTAGGTGATGAGTATACGCCCCCTGGTGCATGGGCGCTTTCTTTAACTGCCCGGCCATGGGGAGCCGAATCGCTTCCAAAGAAAAACTTAGGCGATCCTGAAAAAACCGCATTCCGCAGCGCTTTCCGGTCTTCAGCCGACTTGATCACTGGCTTGCAGAATAGATGGGGATTGAGGCTGCCACCCATCATGTCGTCGATCGTGAACAAAAGATGGTGAGCGGCGATTGTCGCGGCTAGTCGCTCGGGGCCGACAGCGACAAAATCCACCGCTTCCTTGGTGGAGAGATGCTCGAGCACGATGCGAAGCCTCGGCCAGCGGGCAAGGATTTTTTCCAGCGTGGCAAGAAAGGCTCCCTCGCGTTCCAGCGAAGGTACATCGGGATCCTCCCCATGAATTGAAAGCACAAGCCCCAGTGATTCCATGGCGGAGAGAGCCTCTGTTATCAATTCGGGGCTCGAAGGACCATCGGCGGCATTGGTTGTAGTCCCAGCCGGATAGTACTTTCCCGCCACTGCCCCAGCCTTGGCACAGGCTTCCACGGCCTCAGCGCTCATTCCCGCAAGAAGCTTGAAGCTCATAAGGGGGGTAAAATCCGAAGATTCGGGCAAGCAGGCAATAATTTTCTCGCGATAGTCAATCAACGAGGACGCGTCGGCGATGGGTGGTAGGGTATTAGGCATAACGAGAGCCCTGCCAAAGTAGGCCGCATGGCGCCGGGCGTACAGCGGAAGGGAATGTCCCTGACGCAGATGCACATGAAAATCATCGGGTTTGGGTAGGATAAATTCTTTCACCATGCTCTGCTCCCCCTGCATACAAGCACTATAATCGCTTTAGTCCGACGTAAGAAGAGCCTTGCCCAGGCTGTCGAAATCGGTTGACCAAAGCCTATTTTAGGTCCTACAGTGGAACCATGTACAAGTATATTGTCGAGGGCGGCCACCCCGTAAAGGGTAAGGTTTCAGCCTCGGGTAA
>CAZHSK010000023.1:0-5850 GCA_964535235.1 uncultured Treponema sp.
GGAGTGTTGCTCGATATGCTTGTCCCATCGCCGAATTCTCCTTCCGTATTAATTCCAACTGCCCAGAGAGAACCGTCCTTCTTTATAAACATAGAGTGTGCATCGCCAGTGGATACAGAAATTACATCATCCATGATTTTTACTGGCATTAATCGATTTGTTCTCGTTCCATCACCCAGTTGACCTGATGTGTTTCTTCCTGTAGCCCAGAGTGTATCGTCATTCTTTATAATCATAGTAAAATAAGTACCAGCATATACTTTCTTTACATCACTAAATATCTTCTTAGGAGTATAAATTGGATTTGTTGTATTATCCCCTCCTTGTCCAGATTCATTCGCGCCGGCAACCCAAAGTGTGTTATCGCTTTTTATGAACAATGTATAGGCATTTCCTGCAGAAACATCCTTGAACGCTGTCGCCTCTTTTACCCATTTTGCGTAGAGAATTAGGTTTTTCTCTGGCATCGCGAATGTCGCGTCTGCGCTATAACCAGTCTTAGTACCGCCAGCGTCTAAATTCCATTCTGAAAAAATATAACCAGTTCTTATTAGGCTGCCTTGCCCAAGAACTATTACTGTATCGCCAACTCTGTAAGAATTGGAATCTGTGGGCACTGTTCCACTTGTATTACCATTGCCATCATAGGTAATTTTGTAATTAGTATTGGAAGAGCCTGGACTTGTAGTAGTTGTGGTTGATGCACTATGCCAGTTAGCATACAAGTCAAAGGTAAAGTCCAAAGCATCTAATACCGGCATCATAAACGTACTGGCCTCGGCAAAATTGGTACCAGTCCCGTCCTCTTCGCTATTCCAGCCAGTAAATAAATAACCGCTCCTGACAAGATCTCCCTTAGTAGCGACTAAAACCGATGCCCCTGCGAGATATGTATTAGGATCTATAGGTTCCGAGCCGCCGGTATTGCCGTTTCCATGGTAAATTATACTACAATAAACACCTTGCCCGTTTGGTCTGCAATTTAAAGTCATTAGAAGGAAAATAATTAATAAAAATTTAATGCTATTCTTTTTCATTATTTAATTCCTATAAATGTCTAATAGCAACTCCATCCCTGTAGAATATTCCTTTCTTATTTAAGTAATTGTAGATTTAATAGTTAGAAAGTCAATATGTGAAAAAATATTAACTTATTTTAATATTAATATTTACTAATCCTAGTGACAACTCAGTTATTTATAATTAGGTGTGTGCTTTTTTCGAGAAATACTAGTTACGAACTCAATAAACCCTCTTCCTCGTACCCAAATAAATCACCACCGCCGCGATAACCCCGATAAATGCCACCAGCAGGGCGGTGGAGGTTTTTTCGCCGTAGACAACCACGCCTATGAAGAGCTGGCCGCAGGGCGACACGTACTGGATAAAACCCATTTTTTGCAGGCTTATGCTGTTGGCGGCCTGGGCGAAGAAAAAGAGGGGTATG
Source organism: uncultured Treponema sp. (assembly GCA_964535235.1). Lineage (GTDB taxonomy): Bacteria > Spirochaetota > Spirochaetia > Treponematales > Rectinemataceae > UBA2256. Next base: position 1,448 of record CAZHSK010000023.1, read on the forward strand.
GCCGTGATTACGCCTGCGAGCATGAGCAGGACGATTGTAATGGCGCCGCCGCTCAAGAAATCTCCGGCTCCGGCCGAGCTCCGAAACAGCAAGAACGCCAAGGCGAATGGGGCTGCCGCCAGGGTTTCCACCGCGAGGCTCAAGAGAGGATCGAGCTTCACTTTCTTCTTGAAGGCTCCATAGGTGGCGAAGGTAAAGGCCAGAAAAAGGCTTATCCAGGGCACCGAACCATAGGCCAGCCCCGCGCCTACGATGCTGAGGGTAGCTATCGAAACAGCCAGCTTGGTCCACTTGTCCACTTTCTCTTTAAAGAAGAGAGCGCCGAACACGACGGACACCAGGGGATTTATATAGTAACCCAAGGCCGATTCGATAACCCGGCCTACATTGACAGCCCAGATATACAGACCCCAGTTGACGGTAACCGTTATGGCGGCCAGCAGCACGAGACCGAACTTTTTCTTGTCCTTGATAAGAAGGAGAATCTCAGGCAGCCTTTTGCCGGCAGCCAGTAATATGAAGCAGAATACCGCGGCCCAAATAATCCTATGCCCCAATATCTGCATGGATTCCACATGCTGTAGCTGTTTCCAGTAGAGAGGAAAGAGGCCCCACATGCCGTAGGCTGCGAAGGCGGCCAGGGTGCCCTTGGCCTGAGAGCTTTTTTGGAATTGGTTTGTCTGCATGCCCAGCATGATATGGTCTAAAGACCGCTTTCGTCGAGTCCTCGGGTTGCCCCAAGCGAATTTTGCCTGTATTCAAGAATTGCTATGTATAGGTTAAATAATGTAATTATTTCAACTTTTAAAACGTCTGTTTCAAAAAATAAGGGCTGATTGTAGCACGACTCTTAAAATCTGTCAAATTTTTTTGAAGGAATCTTGACTTCCCGTCTCAGGTAGGCTTCTATCAAACAGTACAGAGACTGCGATTACTGTTAAGCGGTACGCAGCTCCAAGGAGGAATAATGAAACGTCTTTCCCTCGTGTTAGTGCTCGCCCTTGTAGCGGCGTCCCTAGTCACCGCCCAGGAAATTAAGGTAGGTGGCGTGGGTCCCGTAACCGGCGAGGCGGCAACCTTCGGCGTATCTACCAAAAACGGCATGATGCTTGCCGCCGAGGAATGGAACGCCAAGGGCGGTCTTTTCGGCAACAGAAAGGTGAGGATCATCTTCGAAGACGACAAGGGCGATCCCGCCGAAGGCGCCACCGTCTACACCAAGCTGATTCAGCAGGACAACGTCGTGGCCATCATCGGCACTGTCATGTCCAAGGTAACCCTGGCCGGAGCCCCCATAGCTCAGGCCGCCGGCATCCCCATGATCAGCCCCACATCCACCAACGAAATGGTGACGAAGGTAGGCGACTACATCTATCGCGCCTGCTTTATCGATCCATTCCAGGGCACCGTGGGCGCCAACTTCGCCTTCAGGGATCTGAAAGCCAAGAAAGCCGCAGCCCTCTTCGATATCGGCAACGACTATACCAAGGGTCTGGCCGAAAACTTCAGGAACCAGTTCGTTAAATTAGGCGGCCAGATGGTAGCCTTCGAAGGCCACCCCTTCGGCGCAACGGACTTCAAAGCCCAGCTCACCAAGATTATCGCCGGCAAGCCCGATGTGCTCTATGTGCCCAACTATTACAACGACGTAGGCCTCATCGCCAAGCAGGCCCGCGAGCTCGGCTTTACCGGACCCATGGTGGGCGGCGACGGCTGGGACTCCCCCGACCTGGTTAAGATCGGTGGCAAGGCTGTGGAAAACGGTTTCTTCACCAACCACTATGCCGCTGCCGACCCCAGACCCATCGTTCAGGAATTCGTAAAGAAGTACAAGGCCAAATTCGGCGCCGAACCCGACGCCCTGGCCACCCTGGCCTATGACGCTGCCAACATCATGTTCGATGCCATCAAGCGCGCCGGCTCCACCAAGGGCTCGGCCATCCGCGATGCGCTGAAAACCACCAACCTCAACGTCGTATCCGGCCAAGTAACCTTCGATGCCAACCGCAACCCCATCAAGTCCGCGGTAATCATCGAAATGAAAGACGGTAAGCAGGTTTACAGAACCACCGTCAATCCATAATCATCACTGACGAGCCAGGGAGGGCCAACCAGCCCTCCCTTCCCTTTTTCGGCCGCCTCGGCAAGATTTTTTTTTAGGCGAGGCGGCTTTGCCTTGCTCGACAAAGGGCCGATCAACAAGGCATAGTACTACAATCGCGGACTCCAACCCTCGAGGCATGGGGATTTGCGGAAAGGAAAGCCCAGAATGGGAGCAATTTTTAACGCCCAGCAAATCGTAAACGGACTTCAGGTAGGATCGATCTACGCGCTGATAGCCTTGGGTTATACGATGGTGTATGGCATCGTGAGGCTTATCAACTTCGCCCATGGCGATTTCTACATGTTGGGAGCCTACGCGGCGTATGCGGCATTCTTTGCCTTCAACGCCCTCTTTGTAGGCCAGACTGGGCTTCTGGCCTTTATCGTGCTCATTGCCTCGATGGTGGCCGGAGGAGCCATAGCCATGCTGGCCAACCGCCTGGCCTATAAGCCGCTGAGGTACAAGCCCAAGCTTTCATCTCTCATCACGGCCATCGGCGTATCCATGTTTCTGGAGTACTTCCTGTCGGCCCTTCCTGCGGTAGGTCCTTCCTACCGTTCATTTCCCGACATCCTCCCCAGAGTGAATATCAACCTGGGCAATGCCACAATCTCCAACTATGTCGTCATCGACATCGTGGTGGCCGCCGTGCTCATGGTGGGCCTTACCTTCCTGGTCAAGAAAACCACCCTGGGCAAGGCCATGCGGGCCGTGTCCCAGGACAAGGACGCCGCGCGGCTCATGGGCATCGACATTGAGAAGGTTATTTCCTTCACCTTCCTAATAGGAGGCTCATTCGCCGGCGCCGCTGGTCTTTTAGCGGGGATGACCTACCCCCGCATCGTGCCCTACATGGGCATACAGCCAGGCTTAAAAGCCTTTATCGCCGCAGTCCTGGGGGGCATCGGCAACATACCCGGCGCCGTACTGGGAGCCTACATCATGGGCTTGGCCGAAACCTTCGCCTCGGCTTACAACTCCCTCATCGGCGAGGGTATCGCCTTCGCCATCCTCATAGTCGTCCTTCTGGTGAGGCCCCGCGGCCTCTTGGGCGAAAAATTCGCCGACAAGATATAGGAGGGCGTGATGAAGAAACTCAACGTTCCAAAATTGCTGATAGCCACTGTTTTGTTCTATGCGGCCATACAGATTCTGTATACCAGGGAAATTCTCAACGGCTATATTCTCCACATAATCAATCAATCCCTCATCTACGTAATTCTCGCCGTGAGCCTTAACCTCATCAACGGCATCACCGGCCAGTTCTCCCTGGGCCACATGGGCTTCGCCGGCGTTGGCGCCTACGTCTCGGGCACCATCTCCACACTCGTGTTCAAGATCAACCCCAGCACACCCGGGGGCATGGCCATTTTCATTTTCGCCATAGTGGCCGGCGGGCTCGCCGCCGCAGTCGTGGGCTTCCTCATCGGATTCCCATCCCTGCGCCTAAAAGGTGACTACCTCGCCATAGTCACCCTGGGTTTTGGCGAAATAATCCGCACGGTTTTCAACAACATCGACTACGTGGGCGGCCCTCGTGGGCTTTTGGGCATACCCAGGTTCTCCAACTTCACCACCATAACGGTAGCGGCCCTCATCACCATTGTGGTAATCCGCAACCTCGTGGAATCCTCCCATGGCAGAGCCATGCTGGCTATTCGTGAAAACGAGCTGGCCGCCGAACTGGTGGGCGTAAACACCACCCACTATAAGGTTTTAGCCTTCGTCATCGGCGCCTTCTTCGCCGGCATAGCTGGCGGCCTCTTTGCTCACCTTTTGCAGATGGCCCACCCCACCCAGTTCGGCTTTATCAAGTCGGTGGAAGTGCTCATCATGATCTACGCAGGCGGCGTTGGATCTCTCACCGGCTCGGCCATTGCTGCCTTTGCCCTCACCTTCCTCTCCGAGGGATAGCGCATTGGCATCCGCGCCATCGCCGACGCCACCGGCCTTCCCATCGGCGGCGAGTGGCGCATGGTCGTGTACTCCCTTCTCCTTATTTTCATCATGCTGTTCAAAACCGAGGGCCTCATGGGCACCAAGGAAGCCAAACTCATCAGGCTCAAGGAGGTGGAGTGATGTCGGCGCTGCTTTCAATCAAGGGAATGTCCCACTACTTCGGCGGCCTCAAGGCAGTGTCCAACTTCAATTATGATATCCCCGAGGGAGTCATCTATGGCCTCATAGGGCCTAACGGCTCGGGCAAGACCACCACATTCAATCTCATCACCGGCATCTACAGCCCCACCGAAGGAAAAATCTCCTTCAGGGACAAGGACATCACCGGAGCCAAGCCCTA
>CAZHSK010000023.1:5950-7522 GCA_964535235.1 uncultured Treponema sp.
GCGGGCATGAATCCCAAGGAAGTAGAGGAACTCATGGGTCTCATCACCCGCATACGAAAGGAATTCAACGTGACCGTATTTCTCATAGAGCATCACATGCAGGTAGTGATGGGTATTTGCGAATATATCAAGGTAATCGACTTCGGGGAGACCATCGCCGAGGGCAAGCCCGAGGCGGTCGCCAAGGAGCCCAAGGTTCTGGAAGCCTATCTTGGAAAGCGGGGCGCCTGATGCTTGAAGTAAAGAATCTCAAGGTAAACTACGGAAAAATTGAGGCTATCAAGGATGTATCCTTCGAAGTGCCCGACGGCAAAATAGTAACCCTCATAGGCGCCAACGGCGCGGGCAAGACCACTACTCTTCGCGCCCTTTCGGGCCTGGAGAAAACCTCAGGCGGCTCCATAATTTTGGACGGCGTGGACATCACCAACAGAGAAGCCCACAAGATGGTCCCCTTGGGGATCAGCCACGTGCCCGAAGGCCGCAAGATATTCCCCACCCTCACGGTGCGGGAAAACCTCGAACTGGCCGGTTGGACCATCAAGGACAAGAAACTGGTCAAGGATCGCATAGAAGAAGTCTTCGGTCTCTTTCCACGTATCAAGGAAAGGGCCGCGCAGCTGGGCGGCACTCTCTCCGGCGGCGAGCAGCAGATGCTGGCCGTGGGCAGGGGCATTGTCACCGGCGGCAAGATCCTTTTGCTGGACGAGCCCTCCATGGGCCTGGCCCCCGTGCTGGTGGACGAAATTTTCTCCCAGATCCTGGCCATCAACAAAAAGGGCACCACCATTCTCCTGGTGGAGCAGAACGCCGCCGAAGCCCTGGACATCGCCGACTTCGCCTACGTGCTGGAAGTTGGTTACACCACAATCCACGGCCCAGCCAAGGAAATCGCCGCCGACCCCCGCGTGCGCGAGGCGTATTTGGGCGTTTGATCTGGGGGGAGGACAGGATAACGGGAAAGACAAGATTGACAGGAAAAGCATGGCATCATGTCCATCCTGAACATCCTGGGGTCCTGTCCAGTCCAGGAGTAAAAAATACCTATACTGCTAACTCACAACCATCGATGCTGGAATCGCCCAAGCCTTATGGAAAGGAATGAATCGTATTCTCATAGAATTGTGCAATAATGACTGCTCTGGACCATCGTACACGACAACTGCGTTTTTAGTTTCCGGATAGACTGAAAGGAACTGCTTGAGTCCTGTAGGGATTGCCGGCGGTTTCCAGCCCGATTTTACTTCAATTGGCAGCATTTCCTTATCTTTTGTGAGGATAAAATCCACTTCCTTGCCGTCAACTGTTCGCCAGTAGTTAAGCGAATAGCGTATATCGATATGTTTTTTGAGTTCCCAAAAAACAAACTGCTCTCTAAGGGTGCCGATGTCGGGACGGAGTTCCATAGCCCGGAAGTCCTGGATGATGCTGTTGATCACTCCCTGATCGTAAAGATAGAACTTCGGCGTTTTGGATAGTTCCTTGCCCTTATTGGTTGAGAGAGGCAAAAGAAGCGCCATCACGAAGGTTCCCACGAGTACATCGAGGTATCGATCTATCTGTCTGGTTGAA
>CAZHSK010000023.1:7532-11938 GCA_964535235.1 uncultured Treponema sp.
CGGCTATCGCCGACAGCGTGGCCTTTTTCAGCTGCGCTCCATTATTGAGAGCCAGCCAGGTTATCGCTTTATTGAAGGATAGAGTCGACTCATCTTTTATGTAAGCTTTGATATCCTTCGCAATGTAGGTTTGATAGATGCCGAAAAGGTATTCTCGTTTTTCGAGATCATCCGCCTTTGGTACTCCTGGAAGAGCGCCATAACGCAGATACGCGTCGATCAACCCTCGATGCGCCTGTATCTCATCAATAGGAGTCACTTCATCGAGATCGGTTTTCGAATAAACTTCTATCCCTCGGTTTGTGCCCTGCACCCATTCGCCATAACTCAAAGGAAATAGAATTGTTTCAGTTTTTCTTCCCGCCAAAGATTCTTTCAGATACCGCTGGATCTCAAGCGATGATGAACCTGTAGCATATATCTTCACATCTGGGTTGAGATCGTATGTCGCCTTGAAAATCGATGAGATATTCTTGCAATACTGGAATTCATCAACGAAAACAAGCTTTGTATGTACGTTTCTGATGAATGAAGTATATCCTTCGTTGAACATCGCCAGATGGAGCGGATTTTCCAGGTTGAACACCTGAGAGGGGGTCGAAATATTGTCCCGGACCATACCGAGTAGCGTAGTTTTTCCTACTTGGCGAGCGCCAATGATGACGCTGATCGACCTGTTTTCGGCTTGCTTTAGGAGCCTGTTCAAATCTTTGCGTAGTATCATAGAGCCAGTTTAAACCAGAATGCATATTTTATCCAGATAATTCTCACGCTTTCGTGAGATTTATCAGGATATTTCTCACGCTTTTATGAAAAACCGGGGTCAGACCCCTGCTTTGCTCGCCAGTTTATTCAAGACGAATAGTATTCCCCAGCCAATAACGCAGGACAATGCGAAAAGAATCGTAATCCAGTAGACAACGCCAATGCCACCCTGCCCTACTATCCTGAACCATCCCAGTTTCTGGTAATCCAGGAAAAAATACGGCACAAGATTGCCTGAAAAGCGCGGGCCTGTAGAGGCAAGAATGAGAACAAAGACAAGGTATAAAGCTGGCATTATTGCGGCTAAAAGCCAGGTTGTTTTTTTTACAACAATTTTTCTGTCGAATATCCAGAAATCGGCCAACGCGAGAAAGGCAGTGATATTATGAAGAAATAAATTTGAAGATGAAAGCAGATAACTTTTAGGCATCAGCGGAGCCAGCAGCAGCGAGAATACTACGAAAGTAAGGATAATTGAAGCGGTAAATATAAACTTGATGGCGTACAACGTCTGCGGAATGTCTCGCCTGCCATTACAAGCCAGATCAAGAATTATAAAAAGCAGCGCGATGAGCGCTATCAAAATATTGCTCTGTGTGGTGAAATATAGAAAAATACTACCCGATTCCATCCAACTGCTTCGCCCGGAGCCAATCTGCAGAGAAATCCCGGCCCAGGCTGAGAGTACGATGCCGGATTTCATTAGCAATCCCACAGCAAACTTTTTATTCATGGGCTCACTATAAAATCTTTAACGGGCTTTGTACACCGTTTGGCACATTGCCCATTATTCAAAGCCCTTTTCCGATAGTCACCGCCTATCTAGCTCTCTAATGTCGGCGGAGATGACACGTGCCAACAGAGTTGGCGTTTATCATGATAAACGCCAACTCTGTTGGCGGTCATGGGATTTGTTTATGCTACCGATACTTTGGACTTGTTCTAAAGCTAGCGTGCCTTGTATGTCGTGAGGCCTATGGCCCATTCTGATTTGGACACCCGTTCAGAGTCGGCGCGAGTTTCTGAAATCGCTGCACTTTCAGGTTCCTTAAGGCTTAATGCCCGCCCTGGGCAGTGCTGAACGCAAGCAGGGAGCCTTGCGGATTCTTGGCGGGTTGCACAGAGATCGCACAACCCTGGCTTGCCCGACTCTGGTAGGACAATGAGGGCGCCATAGGGGCAGGAATCCTCGCAGGCTCCGCAGCCTATGCAGGCTTCGGGATTCGCACGCACGATCCCCTGGGCTCCTTTCACCAAGGCCCCGGAGGGGCAAGCTGCAACGCAGGCCGGATTGTCGCAGTGCTGGCAGAGCACGGGTATAAAGCTTTTGCCCTGGGGCGAGCCAGGAATAGGAGAATTGCTTCGGGCTTCCTCCACGCGGATATAAGAAAGATCTGGGGCCAGCCCATGTTCCAGCGTGCATGCCACCTCGCAGGTGCGGCAGCCCCAGCATCGATCCAGGTCTATTATAATGGGCTTAAGCGCTCTATCGCTCATCGCGAACCTTCCTCACTCCGCATCGGAGCCCCCGCATGGGCACGGTGCCGATGCCTTGGGCACAATTTTCCCAGCCTAAGGCAAAATTGATATTGCCCTTTCCTTCCCATCCAGGAACTGCCTGGATAAAGTCCGGGGCAACTTCAGGCTCCAGCTTGGCGTAGAGCCGCGCAGTACCCGTCGGCGTGATTACTTCTACCAGCTCCCCATCGGCAATGCCGAGTCCGGTGGCTGTGTTGGTGTTGATATACACCAGGGGTCGCGGATCCTTTGCGATGAGCCAGGGATTTCTTCTGTTCTCGGTATGGCGAAAGAAAATTGACCGCGCGCCGGTGCTGAAGGCAAAGGGATAGACTTCATCAGAAGCATCCTTCAAGGCATCGTCTTTTGGCGTGCCCCTGGGGATGGGTTCGACTCCCACAGTCTTAAGGAGGCTGGAATACAGCTCCACCTTTCCGGATGGTGTCTTGAAGCCTGATTTTCTGGAGGCGCCGAATACCAGCGGAGCGTAGAGCCTGCGCTTTTGTACGGCCTGGCTAAAGGTCAATCCTGTCGGACTAAGGAGATAGTCATACAGGTCTTGGGGATTCTTCCAGAAAAGCTCCCCCACTCCCAGCCTTTCGGCCAGGTCGGCGATTATCGCTACGTCGGATCGCGATTCGCCTACCGTGGCGCATGGCTGTTGGAATATGGTGTACTCGTTGGCTGTCTGAAAGGACGATACAACATTTTCCCTTTCAAGCCAGGACGATGCGGGCAGGACGATATCGGCCATCTTGGCCGTCTCGGTCATAAACTGGTCGCAAACCACCAGGAATTCCAGCTGCCGTATACCTTCTTTTACCCGCTTGGAATTGGTATAGGACACAGCGGCGTTGGAGCCGAAAATCAAGGCCGCTTTTATACTGTAGGGCTTTCCCGAAGCCACCTGCTCCCAAAAGCTGGGCATGTGATTGGAGGGCACTGGGCTTAATGCCCCGCAGAGCAAGGGGTATTTTTCGTAGCCCGATCTGTCTTTAAGGGATTCAGGCTGTATTCGATCGGCCAAAATAAATTCGTGGGTGTTCTGCGACTTCTCGCCCCTAAGCGAGACCGCCACGTTGCCTCCGGGCACATCCACATTTCCTGTTATGGCCGAGAGAATGGAAAGAGCCCGGCAGGTTTGGATGGAGTCGGCCGTCTGGTCCACGGAGACACAGCGGCTTATGCAGGCGGGAGCGCTTGTAGCAAAGAGCCTGGCCGCCTGGACTACGATATCTGCAGGCACGCCGGTCAGTTTTTCCGTGATTGGAGGACTTCTCCAGCCAAGATCCTCGGCCAGAAAATCGAAACCGCTCGTCCAGTCTTTTACAAACGCCTTGTCGTATAGCTCCTCTCGGATAATGACGTTGAGCATTCCTAAGGCCAAATCGGTGTCGGTCCCGGGCTTGAGCCTCATCCAGAGGTCGGCCTTGGCCGCGGTCTCCGATAGTCGGGGATCGACGACAATAAGTTTGGCTCCCCTCTCGCGTGCGTCCATGATGTCGGCGCCGAGAATCGGCCAGGTTAGTGGCGGATTGGAGCCCCATACGGTGATGCAGTTGGTATTGGGAAAATCGCAGGCTTCGGAGTACTGGGCGCCGAAACTCACCTTGCAGTCCACCAGGCGGGGCCAGAGGCACTGGGCCCAGCCCGCGGCTCCGTGGTTTGGTGTGCCGAAGGCGTTGGACAAACGGGAATAAACCCGGCTCCAGCCCCTTCTGGTGCCCTCCAGGAAGGCGACGGACCTGGCGCCCTCCCTCTCCCTGTATCCCAGGATTTTGCTCGCCACCTCGTCCAGGGCTTCGTCCCAGGAGATTTCCTCCCATTGGACTGGCTCTGCCGAGAGCCTGTCCTTAGGGCCTATTCTGCGCAGGGGCTTTTTAAGCCGCTCGGGATTGTACAGAAGATCGGCCGCTGCCAGGCCCTTAGGGCAGAGTAGTCCCTTTGTGATGGGAGAGGAGGGATCGCCCTCGATTTTAACCACTCTTCCGTCGCTTTTTCGGCGGAACACTAAAAGCTCGCAGGCGGTGTTGCAGGAGAAGCAGCAGCTGGGAATTATCTCCAGGCCTTCAGCCTGAGCCCAAGCCTGGGTCGCGCTCAGGAGAGCCTGGCCATCGGCCCCT
>CAZHSK010000023.1:11948-15725 GCA_964535235.1 uncultured Treponema sp.
TCGGATCTCCTGACTCGCGTTTTTCCAAGCCCATCGGCTGATAAAGCAGGCGGTGCCGAAGGTTTTCTTCCTTGTCCGCCCGCACCTTGGGCAGCCAAACCCTGGACAACTAGCCCAGCAAAGGCCTTACGCTTCTGGCCGCCTGCATCCATGTTGTCAGTCCTCCACCAAGGCCACGGCGCGGACGGGAGACCCGGTGCCGCCCCGAATCTTCAAGGGGAGGGCCAAGAACTTGAAACGCTTGTACTTTAAAAGTAGGTGCATGTTGATGACATTCTCGTAATGGATATAGTTGAGCTCGCCGCAGATGGTATGGATTTCCTTGTTGCCCTTGCCCAGGATTCCGGGGGACCGGGTTTCCACGGCAAAGCCGGCAACGCCTAAGGAGCCAAACCAGGTGGCCACCTCGGGTGTGACGCCGGGGCCGTTGTTCCATTGGTCGGTATCGTAAAATTTTCGATAATGGTCGGTATAGATGAGGACTGTGTCGCCCTTTCGAATTTCTTTGCCTTCCTTGGCCAGGGCTGCCTTTATCTCCTCCACGCTGATCAATTCCAGCGGCTTTTTATGGGAGAAATCCAGACAGATGGCATCGGTGAAAAACATTTCCAGAGGCAAGGTATCGATCGACTTGCCTACAAAGGGCTTGCCAAAGTGGTTGAGCGAGTCCACATGGGTTCCGGAATGCTCGCCCAGGACAATCTCATGCACGACAGGAGAAACCGTGGTGGGATTCTGCTCTTTCGCCCTTTGCTCATGGGTAACCGCGACCTTCATCCGCACTTCCGGATGGCCATCGAATACGGGCATTCCCGGATATAGTTCCTGGCTCAGATCGATAATTCTCATTTTCCCTCCTTAAGCCTCTGGGCCGCGACAATCGCGGAAAATTCCGCGTCGCTTAAAAGACCTCTCATTTCGTTCCCCTTTCGCTTTACCTCGGCAAGCACTTCGGCCATAGCCTCGTCGCTCAACTCGCCCAAGCCCAGTTCCTTGAGCTTGTAAACGATGGATGGCTTGCCGCTCTTCTTGCCCAGGACGATTTTGCCCTTTCTTCCCGTGATCTGGGGGTGGGTGGCGAACATGGCCAGGGGATTCTCCACCACCAGGTTTACGCCAATGCCCGACTCGCGTGTGAAATTCTCTTCGCCCACCACGGGCTTGTTCTGGGCTATTTTAACGCCGCTCAAACTCTCGACCAGGGCTGAGAGTTCCTTGAGGGCGCCGATGTCGTAGTGCGTATCGTAGCCGTACAGAAGCTCCAGGGCGAGGATGAGCTCCTCCAGGGCGGCGTTGCCTGTTCGCTCTCCCAGGCCGTTCACGCAGGAGTGCACGACATCGGCGCCCGCGCTCACGGCAGCCAGCTCGGTTGCCACACCCATGCCGAAATCGTTGTGGGTATGGATTTCAACAGGCAGTCCGTTGGTCAGGGCTTTGTACTTGCGCACCAGGTAGGCGATAGCCTCGGGTGAGGCGCAGCCCATGGTGTCCACCAATCCAACCGCGTCGGGAGGGGATTCGCGCATGATAAACTCGAACATCGCGTCCAGGTCCTCTTCCCGCGCCCTGGTGGCGTCGTAAGGAAAGAACAGCGCATACAGGCCCTTGGATTTGGCATAATTTATAACCGGCGCTGTCTTGCGCACCACGTCTTCCCAGGTCCATTTAAATTGATGCACAAGCTTTGGGTACCCTATGGGCACTTCGATAACCACTCCATGGCAGCCGCAGGACAGAGCCTTGTCCACATCTTCGGTCATTGCACGGGCAAAGGAAAAAATCTTCGCATTCAACCCAAGCGCGGTAATTTCTCCAATAGCCTCAAAGTCCTCGGGCGACACGGCAGGCATACCTGCCTCGATTCTGTCCACGCCTACCTTGTCCAAGGCCTTGGCGATCCGCACCTTGTCCTCTTTGCGGAATACCACGCCCGGGGTTTGCTCGCCGTCCCGCAGGGTGGCGTCGTGGATCAGAACCTTTTTGGCAGCCTGGGGCCGCGCAGCAAGAACTTCCGGCTTGAAATTGTAGGGGCTTACCCACCACTTTCCTTCGTTATGATATTGTTTTGACATCGGAATTCCTCCTTGAACTACGCGGCCTTGCGCTTAAGCTTGAGATTGACGATCAGCAAGCAGGCGATATAAAGGGCAACGCCGATTAAATCGGTAGCCAGGCCCTCGAAAATCATCATCGCGCCGGCGGCGAAAAGAACCAATCGCATCCACACAGGGATGGATGTCTTTAAGTAGCCTACCAAGCCTGCGGAGATCACATACACGCCGAAAAGGCTCACGATGACCGTCCACACCACTTCGATAACCGTGCCCTGCATGAGTAGTCCGGGTCCGTACACAAACATGAAGGGAAGTATGTAGGTAGGCAGACCATAGCGGAAGGCTGTCCAGCCCACCTTGTTGATATCGGCACCTGCTATACCTGCGGCGACATAGGATGCCAGGGCTACCGGCGGAGTTATGGTGGAGAGGCAGCCGTAGAAGAAGACAAAGAAGTGAGCTGTCAGGAGGGGAATCCCCATCTCGGCCAGGGCTGGGGTAACCACGGTGGCGAGAATAAGATACGCAGCGGTGGTGGGAAGCCCCATACCCAGAATGATGGCCACAATGGCCGTAAACACTAAGGCCAAGAAGGGAATCCCCATGGATAGGGATACGATCATACCGGAAATCTTCGATCCCAGACCGGTCACCGAGAGAACGCCTGAAATGATGCCCGCAGCGGCACAAGCTATGGCTAGGGGAACGGTAGCCTTGGCTCCATCCTTGAGAGACCGAATTATTTTATCGAAGAAGACGCGGTCGATCTTTCTTCTCCAGATGATATTGACCGCCAGGAGAGCGAGAATGGACCAATAGGCAGCCTTGAAGGGAGAAAAATTCATGAACATCATGGCCAGGAGGGTCACGAAGGGGACAAGGAAATGGATTCCCCCTTCCAGCACACCGGTTTTGATCTTCGATTCCGCCTCATCGTCGGCCTTCGACTGCAGCCCGTTCTTTTTAGCCAATAGGTGGACTATGACCATGGTAGAGGCAAAAAAGAGCAGCGCGGGGATAATGCCGGCCTTCATGATGTTCGTGTAGGGGAGTCCCAGGATTTCGGCCATGATAAAAGCCGCGGCACCCATGATGGGGGGCATTATCTGTCCACCCGTGGATACCAGGGCTTCTATGGCGCCGGCTTCGTAATCCTTGTAGCCTTCCTTCTTCATCCACGGAATCGCGAAGACACCAGCCACTGCAACGTTGCCAGCCGCCGAACCGGAGATCATGCCTATCAAGGTGGAAAAAATAACCGCCGTCTTCGCCGATGCCGCCAGAAGTCCCTTTGTCGCCTTCTTGGCTACTACGTAGAAGAAATCACCTGCGCCGAATTCGCTCAAGAACGCGCCGTAGATGCAGAAGAGGACAATGTAGGTGGAGGACACGCCAATGGGAATGCCGTAGATTCCTTCGCTGGTGGTAAAGAGGAAGGTAAAAATCCTCTGAAGACTGGTTGCCCTTGTCCGGAGCATGCCCGGCAAGTAAGGCCCAATGAAGGGATATACCAGGAAGGTTACCGCTATGAGGGCGAGAGCGAGTCCCACACTTCTCCTGGTGGCTTCGAGCACCACAAGGATCATGATGATGCCTACAACAGCATCCAGCGGGGAAGTCATGCCGCCTGAAGTGGCTATAGCTTCCCAGCGCAGAAGCATATAGAGACTTCCGGCAACAGTGAGGGCGGCGAAGAAAATCCGGGAGACAAGGTCGATCTTGG
>CAZHSK010000024.1:0-4379 GCA_964535235.1 uncultured Treponema sp.
GGCGAATTTTTTAAGCGCTTCGTGGCTTGCGGTAATTTCCGCCGTCAGAAGCGCTTGGTGATCGCGATTTCTGCGATCCTGCTCCCATAGCTGTGCAAAGAGGAACATGAGAACGATGCTCATCAATTGGTAGAGCAGGATAACCAGCTCGTACTGATTGGGAGAGTTGGAAACAGGAGATAGCGGAGGAGTGTAGTAGTAAAGACCTAATTGGACAGCGGAAAAAAAGATAGTCACCCCGTAGCGCCAGAATTGTTTCACTACCAGGGAAAGATAAAAAGTGAGCAGGGGCGCCACGAGGGTCATCATACCGGGAAGAGCCCGGGCATCGAAGACGAGTATGCCGAGAATTGGCAGGCAGCGCAGGGTGGTGATGAAAAATCCGTGTAATGGCTTTTTCCATCGGTAGTTCCACGCCAGGAATTCGAACAGTTCGAGAATGAACCAGAACCCAACTATGGCGACATTGAGTAGGGTAAAGATGGAAGGCAGGCCCGAGTCGCCCCTAGTGTAGCGGCGAGTATAGAATAAGGGCCTGGATGTGAGCATGAAATGGAAGAGAAAGAAAAGGCTCATGAGGAGTATGCGGGCAAAGTCCCGCTCTTCCCGTTTCGCGGCCATGGAACCGTCCATACCTGTGACTATATCTAACCATGACTGCCCTGCCCAGTGCGTAAAAGCATTTGAGATATGACTTCAGTCACATCGGATTATGACGGCGGCGACTGGCAGAATCGGTGTTAGCTGTGTATTCTATCCCAGAATCAGGGTTTTCAGTTTCCCCGGCATTTTGAGGAGTTAACGCGGTATGAAGCGGCCATCACTGGAAAAACTTCCGCAGATAATCATTGTCATAGTAATAGTAGCTGTAGGCGCTTCCATCATAATTGGCCAGCTCGGTCTCCTGTCTCCCAAGACGGCAGCCCGGCCAAGCGGTCCTGCGGGCGGTACGTCCGGCCAGCAAGCCTCCGTGGCAGCACCTAAGGCTGCCGCTGGGCCGGGCGGTGGCGCCGGTACCCTCGCGGCGGCTGCGGGTCGCCCGGCCCCTGCATCGGGGGCGGCCGGCACTCCTAATGCAGGCCAAGGCGCGGCGGCCGCGGTGCCGGCCGCCCGAGCGGCCTCCACGCGGACCATCGCCGTGCGGGTGGAGGAAACGAAGAAACAATCGCTGAGCAATTACACCAAGCTCCATGGCGACGTGGTGTCAGCCACAGAGGTAAAGATTTTTCCCAGCGTGGCCGGCAAGCTTATGGAAACCAAGGTAAGCATTGGCCAGCGAGTGGATAAGGGCACTGTCGTCGCGTTGGTGGATCCTTCCAAAGTAGGCCAAACCTACCTTCCTAACCCCGTTGAATCCCCGGTGGCCGGCACAATACTTTCCATCCCGGTTCACGAAGGCGACACAGTCTCCTCCAACACAGTCATAGCCACGTTGGGCGACCTGTCGCGGCTCAGAATCGCCACGGCGGTTCCCGAGCGTTTCGTCAGCCAGCTCAAGATTGGGGGTACCGCGGAACTCAGTTTCGACGCTCTTCCTGGAGCCGTCTTCGGCGCCAGGATTTCCAGTCTCAGCCCAGTGCTCGATCCCATCAGCAGAACCCGTGAGGTAAAACTCGCGCCGGAGGTCTACGATTCGCGTATGCTCGTCGGAATGTTCGCCACGGTAAAGCTGGTAACTGAAATGAAAAGCAATGTCGTTACCGCGCCCCGGAGCGCTGTTATTCTCGCCACCGATGAATCCTACGTCTATGTGCTCAAGGAAGATGAATCACGAGGAACTCGAGTGGAAAAACGTTCGGTTACCCTTGGCATGGAGGGGGAGGATGCCTTCGAAATAACTAAGGGCCTTGCTGTAGGCGAAAAAGTGGTCACCGAAGGCAGCGGTTCGGTGGTCGATGGAGACTCGGTCAGGGTTATCAACGGAAAGGACGGGTTGCGCTGATGAGCATGGTCCGAAGATCGATTGATCATCCAGTCACCATAGTGATGATCTTCGTATTGCTCTCTGGTGTGGCTGCAATCTTTGTTGGCAGAATTCCCATAGCGCTGAATCCCGAAACGGAACGCCCCATGCTTTCGGTGAACACATCCTATTCGGGTGCCGGCCCCGAGGATGTGGAAGAAAATGTCACCATTCCCCTGGAGAATGCCCTCTCCTCGCTTGAAGGTTTGAAAAACCTGTCCTCTCGCTCGTCCCAGGGGTCCAGCAACATCAATCTTGAATTCGGCTACGAAGTCGATCTCGATGAAGCTCAGTCGGAAATCGAATCAATGGTGGGAGCCTTCGCAAACAGGCTGCCCGACGATGCCAGTACTCCCAGCGTTCGCCGCTTTGACATGAACTCCATGCCGATAATGCGCCTTATCATAAGCGGGGATCGCACTCTGGAGGAGCTTCAAACCCTGGGAGAAGAAGAAATTCAGCCCCGGCTTGAAAGAATCAAGGGCGTTGCCTCGGCCAGCGTTTCGGGGGGAAGCGGAGAAATCCTGAATGTCCAGGTGTCCCAGAACAGGTTAGCAGCCTACAACCTCAGTTTCGGTTCGGTTACTTCGGCCTTGTCATCCCAGAATGTGCTAATCTCCGGCGGCACAATTGTCCGAGGCTCCACGCAATACCAGATCCGTACCGATGAAAAGCTTTCATCAGTGGATGAGGTAAAAGGTCTTGTCATTAAGACAATGCGTTCCAGCGACGGTGCGAGCATGAGGGCGATACGGCTCGAGGATGTGGCCGACATCAAGCTGGAAAAGGACGAGCCTTCCCGGAAGGTGTACTATGATGGTAGACGCGTAATAAACGTACAAATTCAACGGGAGAGCGACAGCAACGCCGTGCAAATATCGAAGGAAGTTCGCGCCTCCCTCGACCAACTGAATGGCTCCCTGCCCGAAGGAGTAAAGGTCGAGATAATCTCCGACGATACGACGCTGGTGAACTCCACACTGAACGAAGTCTATAGTTCGGCGTTCCAGGGCATCGTGCTGGCTATACTCATCCTCTTGCTCTACCTGCGCAATATAAAAGCCACCTTCATCATTGCCATTTCCATACCGATTTCGATTTTGCTTACCCTGCTGAGCATGTATTTCATGCGACTCACTCTCAATACCATCAGCCTGACCGGATTAGTAATGGGCATGGGCATGATCGTAGACGCTTCCATTGTCATGCTGGACAATATTTATCATTACCGCGAAAGAGGGGCTAAACCGCGCATTGCAGCCATTCTTGGAAGTCAGGAGATGGTCACCGCCGTCATGGCATCTACGCTGACTACGCTTTGCGTCTTCATTCCCATACTGCTCTTTCGCAACGACCTGGGCATGATGGGCCAGCTTTTCAACGACCTGGTGTTCACTATTTGCTTCTCTCTGGCAGCATCCCTCGTAGTCGCCATGACTATCGTACCCGTGCTGGCCGGTCCGATCATGAACCTCAGCACCAGGGTGCAAAAACCGCTGAAAACACCGATCTTAAGAAAGATTGATGATATTCTTGAAGCGTTTTTCCGAACTCAGGATAATGTATATAAAAAGGCGCTTCAGTTCTGTCTCAAGAATAGATTTCTCATTGTCAGCCTGGTCGGCGTAATCCTCGCCTCGGCCTTGCTTCAGCTGACTGCCTTCGGGCTCAACCTCTTTCCCCGCTCTTCCACCGACGACAGCATTACTGTCAACGTATCTCTACCATTAGGGACAGTCAGCGAAAAAACCCAGAATGTTCTGGATGACCTGCAATCCTATGTAAAGGATACTATCCAAGGATATCGGCGACTCGTGCTTTCGGTGGGAGGCGGAAATTCCAGTCACTCGGGTTCCCTGCAAATTCTTCTCCCCGATCCTGGAGAACAGATTGATACCCCGACATCCATAAGGACGAAGCTTACTCCCTACTCCAATTCCGTGCCCGGGGCGACAATCTCCTTTTCCTCAGGCAGACAGTTTTCGTCCCGTTCGGCGGTGGATGTGGAAATCAGGTCCAAGGACCAGGATTCCGCGGCTGAGGAAGCCGCAGAAATCAAGCGGATTCTGGCTTCCGAATTGCCCGAGATTCAGAACCTGGCTCTTTCGCTGGATCAAGGCTCGCCGGAACTCCTCATTTCCGTAGATCGCGACAAGGCCGCCTTGTTCGGGTTCTCCGTCTCCCAGATTGCCAGGGAGATTCGCAATTCCATCTACGGTACCACCGCGACCACTTTCGATTCCCAGGGAGAGGCCATCGATGTATTCGTTCAACTGAGGGAGGAGGATAGAAAGACCCTGTCGGATCTTAAATCCATTTTCCTCTTGAACTCCTCGGGAGTCAGGATCCCCGTATCGAGCTTTGTCACAATTTCCAACAGCACCGCTCCTCGCCAGATCAATCGCGAAAACAAAGA
>CAZHSK010000024.1:4409-15641 GCA_964535235.1 uncultured Treponema sp.
TTCTCCATGTCACCGGCAGTCTCTCCGCCACATCCCGGGTCAGTTCCACGGAGATGGCACAGATTGTGCAAAGAGTGCTGGATGAACAGTATATCCCCAGGAGCGGGGTAAGCATCGCGGTAGGGGGAGAGAACCGGGATGTCGATACCTTCCTCCCCGTCCTCATGCTCATAATCGCCGTCGCTGTATTTTTAGTCTATGGCGTCATGGCTAGCCAGTTCGAATCCTTTATCGATCCCCTCATTATATTCCTGTCGATTCCCCTCATGTTTATCGGTGTGGTTTGGATTTATAAGATAACGGGGGATACCCTTTCGCTTTTCTCCATGATAGGCGTCGTGGCTTTGGCGGGCGTGGTGGTAAACAATGGAATAGTGCTCGTCGACTATACCAATACCTTGCGGGCCAGGGGCTATCCCCTGTTTGAAGCCTGTGCCGAGGCCGGCCGCCGAAGGTTGCGCCCGATACTCATGTCCACCCTCACTACGCTCCTAGGCATAATGCCCTTAGCCCTCTTTCCGGGCGAAGGCACAGAGAATATTCAGCCTATTGCGAAAACAATGTTTGGCGGGCTTGCCATCAGCTCGATCCTTACGCTTTTTTTGACTCCCGTGCTCTATCACATCTTTAATAGCCGGGGAGAGCGAAAAAACAAGAAAAAGCTCAGGGAAATGGAAGAGTGGCGAAAAACTCTGCCTGACTACGGCGATGCCACAAGGGAGGTTGCGGATGGTCAGAACTGAAATCTACGCCAACCGCTCGGTAGAAGAGGATATCTTCGAAGCAATTGAAAACCGCCTTCCCGGGTTCAGCTATTCTCTCTTCGAGGACGTGCAGGGAAGGGGAAGAAACGGAGTTCGCCATGGCACGGCCATATGGCCCGAGCTCAATGTTCTTTACGTAATTGTGGGCACGAAACCCCAGGCTGCGCTTATACGCAAAGCGGTAGAAGAAGTGAAAAAAGTCTTCCCTAAGGAAGGCATAAAAATGTTTCAATATTCCATACGCCTTCTTGGCGACCAAGAGTCGGCAGACAAGGGCGTTGATGAAAAAGCAAGGAGTGATGTATGAAATCCAAGACCGGCATCATGTGGTCGATCGTCCTGTGCGCCTTGGTCCTCGCCACAGCGCCCCTCGCCGCCGGATCCTTGAAGGATCTCTTTACCGCGGCCACCCAATCCAATCAGGACTACTCGGTCTATACCCTGGACCTTGAACTAGCTCAACTCAAGAAAACAAAGGGCGAGATAGAGGCCAAGGTGGAGTTGGACAGGGTAAATGCGCAGAACTCCTACACCTCAGCTTTAGCGAGCTACCGCAGATCGGTGTTAAGCTTCTATAACGAAGTTATCGACGCTGCCTTCGCGGCCGCGACGGCGGAAGTGGATCTGGAATCCGTGGGCTTAAGCCTGCAAAACGCCAAGATAGACAAGGATTATGCCGACATGAGGTTCAAGAACGGCCTTATCTCCGAAGAGGTATATAAGGAAATCGACATAGCATTTAAAACCGTATCCAATAATTACGACCTGGCCGCCTGGACTCTCCTGGACGCCAAGAATGTGTTTTTCTCGGCTACCGGCCGAGAATGGGACTCCTCGTTGCTGCCGGAGGTGCCTGATTTTTCCTTTGTCGCCTCGGTGGAGGATTGGCTGGCTAAAGACACAAGCCTGGCCATGACAGGGCTCGCGGTAAAAATACAGGAATTGAAAGCCGCCTCTCTCGCATCGAACGCATCCGCCTACGACAAACGTATCCAGGAGACTGAAAACCTCAAGGCCAAGGTGAGCCTCGCCAACGCCGAAAGCGACGCCAGGCGATCCTACGAGAGCATGAAAATTACCCTTCGCAATCAAGTTGCCCTCTTGCAGATCCGAAGCGATGAGTATGCCCTGGAGGAAGCCTCATTCCAAGATGGATTGAGGCAGTATGAAAAGGGCATAATTTCCCAGAACGACAAGAATCAGAAAGCCATGGCACTGCTTTCGGTGAAGAAGATCCTCCTGGCAGCCAGGAAAAACTACATTAAATCCATTGGATCCTGCCTGAGCGCCCTGGGGGAGAACCCCTTAGGACTGTAACATGGTTTCCAGAGCCCGATTCGCAGCGTATCTCATCGCCTTTGCCTTTCTGCTGGGGCGGGGACTCTCTGCCCAGGATATTGTGCCTGGTGCATTGGGTTGGGACCAACTCTATGCCTCGAGGCTGGAGGCCTCGGCTGCCAGTAGAGAGGCCGCCATAGGCGTAAAAAGCGCAATCCTCGCCCTGGAGCAGTACACCAAGCCCTATATACCCACGGTATCGCTGAGCACGAGCGCCGCTAGCCCTTTCAAGATAAGCTCTTCGGGTTTTGCGGGGGGCAGTCTCGTCTCGTCCTTGGGGATAGAGAATCTGTTGGGCGCGGATATTGCCCTCAGAGTACCGTTAAAAATGGCCACCAGCGGCGCGTTGAGCCTGGATGACCCTACCTTGAGCGTGAGCAGGAAATTATTCACCGAAGACGAAGCGTCTCGGCTCGACGCCGAAGCAGCTTTGCTCAATGCGAAGGCTTCACTCAAAAACGCGCAGGATACGGTTCGAATAAATCTGGCCAGGGAAGTGCTCAACGCGAAATACTATAAAAGCCTTCTCGATGCGAGTCGCAAAAACCTGGAAGTTCTGGAGAGAGTGCAAAAAGCGACGGTGAACACGACAACCCTACGCGAACTGGAGCGCAGGATACTCGGGGCGAGAAAATCGCTTCTCTCTGCCACCAAGGCCTTGGAAGACATATCCTCGGAAGTGAAGGATAATCAGGAACTATTGGTAGCTGACCTGCTGAGAATCCAGGGTGAATGGGTGAAAAACATCGAAACGAAAATGCCCGAGACCAGTTTGAGTACCCAAGCTTTGGAGTTCACCCTCGCCGCCGC
The DNA here is from genome assembly GCA_964535235.1 of uncultured Treponema sp. Classification (GTDB taxonomy): domain Bacteria; phylum Spirochaetota; class Spirochaetia; order Treponematales; family Rectinemataceae; genus UBA2256. Next base: position 7,322 of record CAZHSK010000024.1, read on the forward strand.
TGAGAAGCGGGGAGCCTTCGCGCTCCTTCCTTATCTTCCCAATCCCAACATCGCCGCCGAACTCTCCTACGACACTAACACTCAAAGCCTGGATTGGGCTCTCTCCTTATCCCTCTCCTACAATGTGGCGGACAAGGGGCGAAAATCCCTGGAAGCGCTGAAACGCAGAGAGTACCCCGAAATCTACCGCGCCAGGCTCTCGGATTCGCAAAAAAGTCTTTCTGAGGGCATCCGTACTATTAAAACCACTATCGAGTCTCTTGAGTTAGACCTGAAGATTCAACAATTAGATATAGAAGATGCCCGGGACGAGTTGGCGACCATGGAAGCGCTCTATCAGGGGGGCTTCGTTAACGAAGAGAGTCTGGTTATCGCATCTATTGATTTTTCGGTCGAGAGCCTGGAGTTTGAGAAAATACAGTATGACATCCTCATCCAGAAGCTCAACCTGGCCAAATATTTCGAATCAGCCGAATGAGGCAGAGAAATCAGCCTTGAAGAGGCTCAAATAAAAGTGCTTTCTCGGAGGTTTTTTGTAAATATTTAGTCGAAAATTGTAACCTCAGGCTTTTTTTTACGCATAATACATGAATAATATGTGCTTGACATGTAAAATTTCGCCGATATATACTCTGACAGAACTTAGGAAAGGGGATTACCGAGCCGTCGGCGCGGCCCCCTTCAAATTGCAAGGAGGACTTCTAAATGAAGAAGCTTATCGTCCTGCTTCTCGCTTTCGCAATGGTCGGCGCCGTATCCGCCCAGGTCACGACCGCAGTATCTCTCAGTGGAAACGTGGTAGTCGTAGACCAGGCTGGAAAATCGGTATTCGCTCCCAATGGTAACGGATATGATACCATCACCCTCTCCGCCAAGGAGAAAGATGGCAAGTATGGTTTCTCACTGACCGACCAGAACCTTCTCGACGGATCCTTCGATACCATCCGCGACTGGACCGTTTGGTCACAGGGTGACTATGTGAAGGCATCTGTTGGTCTTCTCCGCAATGGCACCTTCCGCCTTGGCCAGCTCTATGGCGGCACCAAGTACCTTACCTGGACCGATCGTATCACCGGTTACGGACTCCTCGTCGAAACCAAGCCCATGAATGGACTTACCTTCGGCGTGAATCTTCCCGTTCCCAACGTTGCCGATACCCTTGTTAACGTTCTTCAGAACGTAGATGTGGGCGCCAAGTACGTCATGGATAAGGTACTCACCGGTATTGTAATGCTCAATCTCGACACCGTAGCCCCCGCCGCTACTGTCCTCAACGCCGGCGTCAAGTACATCGGTATCGAAAACCTCCCCATCACCGTCTTGGCTAAGGCTCAGCTCAATGCCAACGACTACAGAGTGGCCGTGGGCACCGACTACACTGGTGTTGACAAGCTCGACCTCTTCGCCGAAGCTGATGTCAAGTTTGGCGCTGCCTTTGGTTGGACCGTATTCGCCGAAGGCGACTATGCAGTCAGCGACAAGCTCACCGCTATCGTCGGCGGATCTGTCGGCGACGGAATCACCTATGACGTGTATGGCGAAGTCGACTACGCCTGCCTCCCCGGCATGACCGGCAAAGCAGTCGTCGGATTCGACGGCGCCCTCTATGCTCAGCTCAAGTTGGGATATTCCGTATCCTTCTAATTCCTGAGTAATATGTAAATGCTAAGCCGGCCCCATTGCGGGGCCGGCTTTTTTTAATGTATAAGTGGCGTATGTGGTCTAGAAAATTATTTCTGGTGTGTGTGACAGCGATTGTGTTGTTTTTTTCTTGCGCGACCAGGCCCTCCTTCGATCCCTCCATTCCCCTGCTCTCAATAGAAAAAGCGGATGCTGCTGTTCTATCCATGTTTGGCTCCACCTTTGAAACCAATCCTTATTTGGAGCCTAAAACCTTATTAAGAGGGAAGCTGAACGAGTTTTTCGTGGTGAAGATTTCCTTTAATCTTCCGAAAGATAGTGAAGTATTGATTACTGCCGAAGCAGTGGACAAGGATGGCAGGGATGCGGCAAGTGCCTATGACAGATATGCGTTAAAAGATTTCTGGGAATTCGCCGCCAATTTTGAAACTGATAACCCTAAATTCCAAAAAAAAATGATCGCCTTGGAGAAATCCTGCATTCCCGGGTATTCCTTTCACCAAAAAGCAGGTAAAGCCGAATACTATATGCCATTTGTCGGGAAAAACCCCTTGCCGCGTCCAAGCTCGTTTTCTATTCGGGTTGCCCTCGCTTCGGGCGAGTCGGCCACGTATGAGTTTTTATTAGAATAAGGGTCTAGGACCAGGTTATGGATACGATGCCTATAATAAAAAAATTGATATCTCGTGGAGATGTCTACTACAACATCCAAGGGAAGAGCCCTGAAGAAGTAGTAGCTTCTTTGGTTAAGGTCATCCGAACACCTAAGGCAATAAATAAAACACTTCTAAGCGCTGCCTTGCTGGAGCGAGAGTCTTTAGGATCGACAGCTCTGGGGGACGGATTCGCTATTCCTCATCCGCGCAAGCAATTAGCCGCAAATGAAGATGATGCCTTCATCGCCCTGGGCTACCTCGACAATCCTGTTGATTGGAACGCTTCCGATGGGAAACCCGTTACAATAATATTTCTCCTGCTTTCCCGCGATACGAAAGAACACCTCGTCGCGCTTTCAGAGCTTGCCTGTATTGCCCAAGATGCGAGTTTTAAGGCATTTCTAGCCAAGCATCCATCCAAGCAAGCTCTCCTGGAGTTCCTGGCAACAACGAACCGAGAATCCTGTCAGCCCCTGCCGAATCCCATGCCCACTAAATAGGTTTCAAAGGATTGAGCCCGGCAGGCCTCGGGTTTGTAGGCCCTGGCTTGGGCAAAACGGGTTTTCAGTATGCCGATGAGGCGTTTTTCCTCACCGGACTGGAAAATCTTCATCACCAGCGATCCCCCTGGCGCCAAGACTTCTATGGCCATTCCCATAACCGTCTCAACGAGTTCTTCGCTTCTGCCCTGGTCCACAAGACGGTTTCCGGTTGTGTTGGGCGCCGCGTCCGAGACTACCAGGGAATAGGGGCCGAGGTCGGCCAGAGTCTTGCGCACGCCTTCATCGAGTATGCTGCCCTTAATAAAGCGGTAATTCTGGTCAGTTGGCGTAATGCCCATGTCCTGGATATCCACCGCCACGAGGGATCCCCGCCCGGCCATCCTCTTGAGCAGCCACAAGCTCCAGGACCCGGGTGCTGCCCCTATGTCGAGGATTTTAAGTCCTGCGGATCCTGAAATCTGGTCCTGGGATCCTGCCGTTTTGATCAAGCCGAACTTGGTGGCTATCTCCTCCAGCTTGTACACGCTACGTGCGGGGTAGCCTTCTTTCTTGGCTTTGAGTGTCCAGAAATCGGGTTTTTCGTAGCCGGCCATCAGGCTGTCCTTGAAGTGCGCGGGGCAGTGCGCGCGGACGCGCGCACTGCCCCGCGCCAGCCATTGGCCTCGAGGATTTGGCTCATGCCTTGGCCAACTGGCGATTCAATCGCTGGATGAAGTCCGCTGGCTTCACGAACTTCTGCCCCTCCGCCAGCAAGGCTTGATCCAGAAGTATATGAGCCAAATCCTCCACATCCTGGCTGATGCTTTCACTTTCACCTTCGGATTCACGCTTGGCTTCCAAAGCGGCCAGTTTTTTCACCAGGTCATGACCGGGATTCAGTTCCAATATGGGAGTGGGCTCGGGCATTTCCGTGTTGGAAATGCGCATCATCAGCTCCCTGTACTGGAGGGTGGGGTCGTCCTTGTCCATCACCACGCAAGAAGGGCTCTTGGACAGGCGCTTGGAGAGGCGCACGTCTTTTACCCGGTCGCCCAAGATTCGTTTGGCTGCCTCTGCGGCCTTCTTGCCACCTTCTTCATCCGCGCCGCTGGGGTTTGCGTCCTTGCCCAAATCCTCATCGGAATCGGAGTGGTTTACGCTCTTGAAGCTCATGCCCTCGTACTGGCCTAAGCTGGAGAATACCATTTCGTCGATTTCGTCGGAGCCGATGAGCACTTCCAGGCCCTTGGCTGCAAAAGCTTCTAAAAGGGGGCTTGCGCGCAGGCGCTCTTCGTTGTTACCGGTGATGTAATAAATGGTCTTCCTTTCGCCCGCCCGGTTTTTGTAGTCCTCCAGGCTGCTCCAGCCCTCAGCCCCGGTGCTCTTGTAACGCACCAGACCCAGCAGGCTCTTTTGGTTCTGCCAATCCGAGACGAGGCCTTCCTTGATCTGGGCATTGAAGAGATCGGTGAACTTGGCAAACTTTTCGGGGTTGTTCTTGGCCAGGGCTTCGAGCTCGGAGAAAAGTTTTTTAAGGGATGCCTGCTGGATGGTGGTCATTACCCGGTTCTGCTGAAGGATCTCCCTGCTCACGTTGAGGGGTAGGTCGTCGGAATCTATGACTCCACGCACGAAGCGGAAATACTGAGGCAGAATGTTGGCTTCCTTGTCGGTGATGAATACCCGCTTGATGTAGAGCTTCACTCCCTGCTGGGCCAGGGGATAGTAAATATCGCCGGGTACCTTGGAGGGAACATAAAAAAGGGAATTGTATTCGATGGTACCTTCGGCCTTGGTGTGGATCCAGAAGAGAGGCTCTTCGTCCTCGGCGGCAAAAGACTTGTAGAAATCGATGTAATCCTTGTCCTGGAGTTCGTTCTTGGGTCTTCGCCAGAGAGCGCTGGCCGCGTTTATCTGCTCGTCCTTGAACTCCTTGCCCTTTTCCTTTCCCTTGTCGTCGTACTTGGGTTCCTGGGATATAAGGTGAATAGGATAGGCGATGTGGTTCGAGTATTTGCGCAACAAACTATCCAGTGACCAACGGGAGAGATACTCCTCTCCTTCGGAGTTTACGTGGATCTTTACATCTGTTCCAAAGCCCTCCCTCACCGAAGGCTCTATGCTGAACTCACCCTTGCCTGCGCTGGACCAGCAGAAGGCCTTGTCGCCGCCCGCCTTGCGGCTGATCACCTCTACCTTGTCGGCGATCATGAACACCGAATAGAAGCCCACGCCAAACTGTCCAATGAGGTTGGAATTTTTACGGTCCGAGTCCGAGAGTTTTTCCAGAAAGTTTTTGGTGCCAGAGCGAGCTATAGTGCCCAGGTTTTCGGCCATCTCCTCGTCGTTCATGCCTACGCCGTTGTCGGATACGACTATGGTCTTGGCCTTGTCGTCCACATAGACGCTGATCTTGGGGTCAAAATTGATGGCCTTGTAGGCATCTTCGGAAATAGTGAGATACCTCAACTTGTCTATGGCATCCGAAGCGTTGGAGACGAGCTCCCTCAAAAATATTTCCTTGTGGGAGTACAGGGAGTGGGTGATGAGTTCCAGTAACTGGGTTACCTCGGTTTTAAATGCATGAGTCGACATAAATACCTCGTCAATAGTGGTAAATTTGTGGTTAGGATAGAGTAAATGTACTAAAAAACTCCCTCATGATAAAGCACTCTCGGCTCATTTGCGCTCTATTGCGCCTTTAGCGTTCCAGTGCTTATCGGCATGATGGCGCCTCTCCTTTGACAGCGCCTTTACGCTGATGCTAAAGTTACTGCTTGCCGATCCCTTCACTTCTGCCGCCCGAGTGTATCCTGAATCGGCTTTATTGCATTTTATTATAAGGAGAATTAAGTGCCCGAGGGGTTGCGGGAATACAAGAAAAAGGAAAAGCTTCTCTATGCGAGCCTGGTGGCGGGAGCACGGGACTTTTTCGGGATCTTCCTGTCCTTTCCGGGCAGGCTCTTCCGATGGCTGGGCATACAATCCACCATCATTTTAATACCCCATTCCGATGAAATGTCCAGGCGTTTCAGGGTAAGTCGTTTTTCCCTCGGAATTATGGGTATTCTCTTTATCGCGCTCCTGGGTTTTTCTGTTTTCGCGTCCACGCGGTACCTTTTGGTACTGGCCAAGCTCGGGGCATCTGAGCGTGGGGCTGCCGAAGCCCGCGCGGCGATCGACGAGCTGCGGGACGGCGCCGAGGCTCTGGCGGGCTCCGCCTTGAAGTTCGAAACACGTTTGGCGGAATTGTTGGCGATCGCCGCGCGCGCGGAAGAGCAACGCAACCAGGCGGCGCCTGACCAAATCCTCCAGGCTGCAGGATTGGCAGGTTTGCTCAATATGCCCGCTTCTGAGGACCTCGCCTTCCGGGAAATCGCAAGGCTCAAGGGCTTGTCGGAGTACTTGGATTCTGCCGTTCCAGGGCTGGAGCGTGTTGCGAATGCCCTAGCCGGTCAGAAGGATATAATGTCCGAGATCCCTAACATCTGGCCTATTCAGGGCGGAATCGGGCATATTTCCATGTACTTTGGCCAGAATGAAAATCCCTTCTCCGCAGGCCAGTGGTACCTCCATAACGGCATCGATATTTCCACCTACAGATCCGGTGATCCAATAGTGGCTTCCGCCGACGGTAAAATCATCGATGCCAGCTATACTTCCGATTTAGGCAACAGCGTGACTATCCAGCACAGCCACGGATTCATAACCCGCTATGGCCATTTGCGAACCATGAGGGTAAAGAAAGGTCAGCAGGTGGCCCAGGGCCAGATTATCGGCACCCTGGGCAATACCGGAAAATCCACAGGTCCCCATCTTCACTATGAAGTGCATTTAGGGACCTCGGTCATAGATCCCCTCAGGTTCCTCAATGTGCGTAAGGTGGCCAAACCATGACCACCAACTCAGAGTCAGTTTTCGGACCCGGTTCCATACTGGAGGGTGATTTTTCCTGTACCGGCATCCTGCGCGTAGAAGGTAAGGCCAAGGGTAAGATAAAAGTGGATGGTACCCTCGTTATAGCCAAGGATGCAGGGGTTGAAGGTGATATCGACGCCCACGATGTGGTAGTGGCTGGTATTCTGACAGGTACCGCAGTGGCTCATGGCAATATCAGGCTTGCGGCCTCGGCCAAGGTAAAGGCATCGTTGCGCTGCAAGAACCTTGCGCTGGATGAAGGCGCGCTTTTCAATGGTGATGTGGCGGGATTCCCCGCCTAGGCTATCCCCTTGTGCCAAAGGTTTTAATCAAGAGCTTTTTATGATAGTATTGTGTACGCCCGGCCAAGGCCATGCCTGCGCCTAGGGTAGTAAACCAGGAGATATGCGATGTCCGATATACAGATCGACCACGATGAAGGGTTCGATCATTTTGAAGATAGTGTCCAAATCAGGAATGATCCAGCCACAGCTTCCCATAAGAACAGAAAACCCGATGAACTGCCCAAGCCCATTTACAGGCTGAAGACGCTTCATTCCTCAGAAACCTCCTTCGGCTACTATGTGCATCTGGGAACCGACTGGCCGCACTTCAGAAGCCGTACGGAATTGGACCTTCTCCTGGAGGGTCCAGTGCACCAAGGCACCGCCCCTCCTCCATCGCCACCAGTCATGGATTCCGGGGAAAAGGCTGAGCTTGCCACTGAGACTAAACCTGAAATTGAGAATACGCCTGCGCCTGACCTCGACCCTCAACCGCAGCCGGAAACGCCCGAGAGTGGCGAGGCAGCCCCTGAAGCCCCCTCGGCGAGTCCAGCCCCACTCTCCATCGAACATCACATCCCCTTGCGGTCTCTGGTTGTCGCCCCCACCAAGTACGGCAAGGATATTGTGGAAATCCAAGGCATTGTCCTGGATACCGCCTCCATAAATCCCGATGAACTAGTGGTGATAGAGAGGCCGGCGGGCATCGACGATCTGCGCAGGCTCAACGAAAGCAGGGAAAAAGAACAGCAGGCCTACGTAGTCTGCAGGGACAAGATTTGGGCCCGAAATCTGCCCATGAAGCTCGTTTCTGCCCACTATTTACTGGACGAGCCCAAAATACTATTCTATTTTACCGCTGAATCCAGAGTTGATTTTCGCGAGCTGGTGAAAGATCTAGTTTCGGTCTTTAAAATGCGCATTGAGCTGCGGCAAATCGGTGTGCGTGACGAAGCGCGGGTAACCGGTGGCTGCGGAGTCTGTGGCAGAGTACTCTGCTGCCATGGAGTTTCGGACCGGCTCAATCCAGTATCCATTAAAATGGCCAAAGATCAGAACCTTTCCCTCAACTCCCTTAAGATTTCTGGTCCCTGCGGCCGCCTTCTTTGCTGTTTGAGCTACGAGCATCAATTCTACAAGGATGCCAGGCGCGAACTGCCTCAGGAAGGAATTAAGTTCACCTACGATGGAACCCTGTTCAAGGTTGTCGAGGTGAACGCCCTCAGTTCCACGGTCAAGATGGCCGGCGAGGACGGAAGGGTCCTGGACATGAAGGCGGAGCGCTTTAAATACGAAGAAGGCCGCTGGAAGGTTATCGAGGACCAGGCCTAGTTCTATT
>CAZHSK010000025.1:0-14776 GCA_964535235.1 uncultured Treponema sp.
CAACTCCATGGGCATCCGCTTCGGCAACTTCAATATCATCAGGGAAATCGAAGACCAGACTTGGGAAGACATCCTGGCTGGCAAGATCAGCGTTAAAGACGGCATCAACAAGATGGTAACCGACGGCAACAAGACCCTTCGCGATTTCGAGCGCTTGAATAAGTAGTTCGTTTAAATCATTTTTATGCTATACTAAAAAGGCCGCCGTAAGGCGGCCTTTTTAAGGAAACCTCCGGCGAGCACCGGGACAAGGCTTCCCCAATAAATCCGCCTGCGTTAGGATGCGTCATGGCTAAACAATACGAGTTCCCATCCAAAGGCCTTCCCTATCTCCTTGTGCTGCCGCAGATGGTCATTGTCTTCCTGTTTTTCTTCTGGCCCTCGGCCCAGGCTATATGGCAATCTTTCTTCCTCCAGGATCCCTTTGGCGGCAGAGTGATCTTTGTCGGGTTTGAAAACTATTCTAAACTTTTCAATGACCCCGACTACTGGGCTTCTTTCAGGGTTTCGGTACTCTTTGCCCTGGCGATTACAATCTCCGCGATGGCCATCTCTCTCTTTCTCGCCATTCAGACCAATAAAAAAATACGTCTAGATTCCTTCTACAAGACAATGCTTATCTGGCCCTACGCGGTCGCTACCATGGTGGCCGGCGTACTCTGGCTCTTCATGTTCAACCCCAACGTGGGGGTTATCGCCTGGCTTCTGAAATATAAGATGGGCGTGGATTGGAATCATCTATTGAAAGCCGATCAGGCCTTTCTCTTGTTGACTATAGCCTCCAGCTGGAAACAGATAGCCTATAATTTTGTCTTTTTCCTGGCAGGCCTGCAGAGCGTGCCCCTGCCCCTCGTGGAGGCGGCCGCCATGGACGGCGCCGGACCGGTAAAACGCTTTTGGACGATTATCTTTCCCATGCTTTCGCCCACTACCTTTTACCTACTCGTAATGAATCTCGTCTACGGTTTCTTTGAAACCTTTCCTATCGTCCACCAGGTCACTGCCGGTGGACCCGGCAAGGCGACGCAGATACTTGTCTACAAGGTATGGAGGGACGGCGTCATCAACCTGGATCTAGGCAGCTCTTCTGCTCAGTCGGTCATTCTCATGATCATGGTAATCGGTCTTACCGTGGTTCAATTCCGCTTCATAGAGCGTAAGGTTACCTACTAAAGGAAGGCTGCCATGATAGAACAAAGAAAATCCGCACGAGCCTTCCCTCATATCGTACTCTGGCTCGCCATCTTGATAATCATATTTCCCATCTACTTTGTCTTCGTAGCGTCTACGAGAACGAACGCCGAAATTCTATCGGCGCCCATGCCCATCTACCCGGGTTCTCACATGATAGAAAACTACGGCAGAGCCCTTTCCGAGGGGGCCAAGAATCTGGGAGCCTCGGCACTGACCATGATGAAAAACTCCTTTATCATGGCCATGGGTATCGCGTTGGGTAAAATTATAGTCTCCCTTCTGGCGGCCTTCGCCATTGTCTTTTTTAATTTTCCGGGGAGAAAATTCTGTTTTTGGGCTATTTTTATAACCCTCATGCTGCCGGTAGAAGTACGTATCATGCCCACCTACAAAGTGATATCCGATCTGGGCATGATCAATTCCTATGCCGGCCTCATATTGCCCATGATCGTGTCGGCCACGGCGGTCTTCCTTTTCAGGCAGTTCTTCATGTCCGTGCCCAGGGAGATAGCCGAAGCCTCCCAGATAGACGGGGCCAGCTCGATGCAGTTCTTCCGCTCCATCCTGGTGCCCATGACCCGTACTCCTATCGCGGCCATGTTCGTCATCCAGTTCATCTATGGCTGGAACCAATACCTCTGGCCCTTGCTGATCACTACCAAGCAGGAATACTACACTCTCCTCATTGGCATCAACCGCATGCTTTCGGGCGCCGATGTGCTTATCGAGTGGCAGATTGTCATGGCCACCGTACTCCTCGCACTCATCCCGCCAGTCATTGTTGTGGTGGTGATGCAGAAGCAGTTCATCGCGGGTATGACTGACACGGAGAAATGAGTAAGCGTTTGACAGGGTTTACAGGATCTTCGCGGCCCAGGCTGGAACATCAACGCCGAAATAGTCCCTGGCGTTGAACCAGCTTATGTTGCGCACGAGATTTGCGGCGTAGGCATCCTCACCTGGTAACTCTCCATCCTCCACCCAGCGTCCCACTATCTTGCAGAGAATGCGCCTGAAATACTCGTGTCTGGGATAAGAAAGGAAGGACCTGGAATCGGTGAGCATGCCCACCCAGGGACCTATGGCGGAGACTGAGGCCGTCTGCACAAGGTGACGGATCATGCCGTCCAGGTGGTCGTTGAACCACCAGGCGGCGCCGTACTGAAGCTTGCCCGGGATTCCTTGTTCGCCCGAATAGCTTCCGGCGAAGCACTGGGCCAGGGTGGCCAGGCTTGCGTTTTTAGTATCGTCCAGGCTGTAGAGTATGGTCTTGGGAAGCCCACCCTCGGCGTCCAGCTTATCCAGGAAGGATGCGAGAGGCGCGATTATTACTGCATCGGAGATAGCGTCTCCGCCGCCGTCGGGGCCGTAGCGCTTGAAAAGCCTGGTGTTGGTGTTGCGAAGGGCGCCGATGTGGAGCTGCATGACCCAGCCGGCCTTGGCATTGAGCCTGGCGACATGGAGAAGAACAGCGGTGGCCAGTTTTTCTCTAGCCCTCTCCTCAGCGCTCCTTCCTGAAAGCAGAAGAGCGACTATGGTGTCCAATTCATCCTCAGTGGCCGCTGCGAAGGGCGGGATAACAAGGGCGTGGTCGGATAACCTGCATCCTCTTTCGTGGAAGTAAGCGTGGCGCCGGGTAAGGGCTTCGGCCAGATCGGTGAAGCTGCGGATTTCCAAGCCCGCCGCGGCGCCCAGCTGGGCAATATAAGCTCTCCAGGCATCGGCATCCTGAGCGTTCATGGCCTTATCCGGCCTGAAGGCCGGCAAGATTCTGGAGCACTGAGCCCCTGAAGCCGCCGCGGCGCTGCCGAATTCCGAATCGGCCGCGATAATGTCGTGCCAGCGCAGATCGTCGGCAGGATCGTCGGTGGTGCAGACCACGGCGACCTTGTAGTGCTTTAACATGGCGCGGGGAGAATCGCCCCGTTCCCGTATTATGGCGTTCGCCCGCTCCCGTATAGCCAGGGCGTTGCGTGAAGTGAGAACTTCGTTAATTCCATAGCTACGCTGGAGCTCTAAATGGGACCAGTGAAGCACGGGGTTGCCGGGGGATTTTTCCAAGGCTGCGGCGTAGGCTACAAACTTATCAGCCCAGTTGGCCTTGCCCGAGCAGAGGGACTCGTCGGCACCGATAGAGCGCATCACTCTCCACTTATAGTGGTCGCCGCCCAGCCATATCTGTGCAATGTCGGCAAAGGGCTTGTCCTCGGCTATCTCTCTGGGTGAGAGGTGGCAGTGATAATCAAAGATGGGAAGCCCGTCGGCTTTGTCGTGAAAAAGGCTTTTTGCCGTATGCGTATCCAGAAGAAAATCCTTGTCCATGAACGCTTTCATCGCTATTCCTTTCCCGCGTCCTACCGCGGCACTTCGACGGCCGCCAAAACGCACCCCTCGTGGTGCTGCTCAGCGGCTCACCCGCAGAAACACACTTAAATATTGTCCGTAAGGTAGCCACCGTCCACAGGGAGAGATACTCCGGTGACGAAGCTGGAAGCCTGATCGCTGGCCAGGAAGAAGGCGGCCCCCCAGAGTTCCTCGAATTTGCCGAAACGGCCTAAGGGGGTTCTGGCTATGATTGATTTGCCCCGGGCGGTAAGACCGCCGGATTCGTCCAGTAACAAAGCCCGATTCTGGTGGCCCACGAAGAAACCGGGAGCTATGGCATTGACCTTGATCTCGTGGGGAGCCAGTTCCTTGGCCAGGGCTTCGTTGAGATTCAAAACCCCTGCCTTGGCGGCGTCGTAGGCCCAGGTGCCGGAGAGAGCCTTGTAGCTGGTCATGGATGTCATGTTGATCACGCAGCCCTTGATGCCTCGGGCAATCCAATACACCGCAAAGGCCCGGGTAGGGGTTATTAGGCCTGAAAGCAGGTTTAGCTCCAGAATTTCCTTGAATAGTTTCTCGTCCACATCCACAAAGGGAACCTTGCCCCTATTGCCGCCCACGCCGTTGATGAGGACGTCTGGGGGACTGCCAGCAAGCTTTTCCGATTCAACAATGGCCGCCTCGCAGGCTTCCCTGGTACCGGTGTCGACGGTGACGGCAAAAACTTTGGCGCCGGGAACTTCTTCGAGCACTTTTTGGACGGCTTCTGCCATGGGATGGTTGGTACCCCTGCCCCAGAGCACGACCTTGGCGCCAGCCTTGGCAAAGCCAACAGCCAGGCTGCCAGGAATGCCTCCCGCGCCTCCAGTTATGACTACGGTCTTGGCTGCCGGAGAAAACATGGACTCTATAAACGACATGAAAGCTCCTCTAGACTGAAGATTGCCTAAAAATTAACAGACTTTTTTCATTGGCTCAACCGCCCGGCATTATCAGATTGGGCAAAACCATAGTTATACCCGGTATGTAGGTAACTAGCATGAGCACGATGAACATCGTGATGTAATACGGAACCATCGCCTTGCTCACCTTCTCAATAGGAACCTTGCCGATCGCGCAGCCCACGAAAAGAGCCGAACCCACGGGAGGGGTACAGAGGCCGATTGCCAGGTTCAACATCAGGATAATGCCGAAATGCACAGGGGACAAGCCCAGGCTACCCACCACCACGGGGTAGAGGATAGGGGTCATAATGAGAATGAGAGGCGCCATGTCCATGATCATGCCCAAGAGGAGTAGAAGAATATTGATGAGGAGGAGCAGGACGTACTTGTTGCTGGAAATGCCCAGGATAAGCTGAGTGGCCATGGCGGGAATCCGCAGGTAGGCCATGAGCCAGCCGAAGGCGCTGGCAGCGGCGATGAGGGCCATGACCATGGCCAGGGTTTTAAGGGCGTTATAGAGAATACCCTTCATGGCTCGCAGGGGGATTTCCTTATAGACGAAGAAGGTGATGAAAAAAGCATAGATTACAGCCACAGCAGCCGACTCGGTGGCGGTGAAGATGCCGGTTATGACGCCGCCCATAATTATGACCGCCGTCATAAGCCCCAGGAATGCATCTTTAAAAATATGAAGAGCCTGCTTGAAGTTGACTTTGTCCTCTTTAGGATAGTTCCTTTTTTTAGCGATGAAATAGGAGATTATCATGAGAGAAAGCCCCAGACTGATGCCGGGGATATAGCCGGCGAGGAAAAGGCGGCCTACCGAGACCCCGCCCGCCGCCACCGAATAGAGGATCATGTTGTGGCTGGGAGGAATGATGACTCCCTGGGTGGAGCTGGTCACGGTGATGGCTACCGAGAAATCATCATCGTAGCCCTTTAATTTCATCATTGGGAGGATGATCGTGCCGGTAGAGGCGATGTCCGCCACCGCCGAGCCTGAAATGCCCCCAAAAAACATGGAGTCTACACAGTTGACCATGGCCAGGCCACCCCTTATGCGGCCTACGAAAACATTGGCCATCTCTATCATTTTTCGGGCTATGCCGCCCTGGCCCATAATTTCACCGGCGATGATAAAGAAGGGTATCGCCAGCAAGGAAAAGGATCGCACGCCCTGGACCATCTGCTGCACTATGGCCATGAGGGGAATGCCAAGGTAGATAGCAGTTGCCAGGGAAACGGAGGCAAGGGCATACGTTATGGGAACCCGCAGGATCATGAGCCCGATAAAACCGCCCAAAAGCAGGACCGTTGCGACAGTGGGATCAGCCATGGGGGCCTCCAAACAAATCCTTGAGCCTTCGCTCGCCGGCCAGGTATTCATCCACATTCTTGTCGTAGCTATCCCAGCCTACTATGTGGAGAAGGGCTTCGAGAGTGGTTATGAGGCCGGCGAAGGGCACCACTATGTAGAGAATGCCCGCAGGCCATCTGGTTGCCGGCATTATGGAGGTCATCGTAAAGCCCACGAGTCGGGAGCCATAGACCATCATGATTACCCCGACGAAAATGACAATTATTTCCGCCAGTAGATCCAGACCTTTGTTCAGCCACTGGGGAAGCTTTTCCCTCTGGACGAGGTTGATGACGATGTTGAGCTTTTGCTTGATTCCTAGCCCCATGGAGATGAAGATAAACCAGACTGCCATCAGTAGGGCTACTTCTTCCGACCATAGGATGCCGCTATTGAAGACATAGCGCAGCACAACGTTGGCAAAGATTATGAGTATCATCGCCACTATGAAAAGCTTGGCCAGCTCCATTAGCAGTATATGAATGCCGTTGACGAGCTTAAGTATCGCTTGTTTCATGATATCTCCCGGGCTTTAGTAGAACCTGGAGTCTAGATTGTACGCCAAGGCAGTCCGGGGACGCTACGTCCCCGGACTGCCCTATACGTTTACATTTTCAGATAAAAACCTTCAGGTCTTTATTTTACTGCCTGAATCTGTTTCACGAAGTCCTGGATTTCCTTGCTCTGCTTCTTGTAGAGGGGATCCATGAGCTTCTGCCACTCGGTCTTGTCGCCAATGTAGGTGATCTGGGCACCGCCGGCTTTGACCTTATCGATGGAAAGTTGCTCGTACTTGGCCCACTCGGCGCGCTGGAAGTCTATGGCATCCAGGGCGGCCTGTTTGATCAGATCCTGGTCGGCCTTGGGGAGTTTGCCCAGGGAAATCTTAGAGCCGATGATGATTTCGGGAACCCTGGTATGCTCATCCAGGCAGAAATACTTGGCTACCTCGTAGTGGGAGGTGGAGAAGTAGGAGGGCCAATTGTTTTCGGCACCGTCTACTACGCCGGTCTGGAGGGCGGAATAGACTTCGCCGTAAGCCATGGGTGTGGGCACCGCGCCAAAGGCCGAGACCAAGCCCATCATGAGCTCGCTCTCCTGCACTCTGATCTTGAGCCCCTTGAGGTCTTCGGGCTTGTTGATGGGGCGCTTGGAATTGTAGAAGTTTCGCGACCCGGCTTCGAACCACCCCAGGCCGATAAAGCCGAAGGGCTCCAGGCTGGCCAGAAGGCTCTTGCCGATATCGCCCTTGAGCACCTTCCACTGGTGGGCTTCATCCCTGTACAGGTAGGGCATTTGGAAAGCGTTGAGTTTGGGCACGAAAGACGCCACGGGGCTTATGGAAACCCTGGTCATGTCGATGGCGCCAAACTGCACCTGCTCGATCACCGCCTTTTCCTGGCCCAGCTGGGATCCGTAGTATACTTCAATCTGGATCCTTCCGCCGGAGCGTTCTTTAACCAGGCGGGCAAATTCATAGTCGCCCTTGGTGGTGGGATAATCCTGGGGATGGGTTTCAGCCAACCTCAGTACAATGGGCTTCGCCTGGGCGAAGAGTTGGGCAGGCACGAGGACCGCGAGAATAAGCAGCGCGGCGACCATTATCCTGGTTTTTTTCATGTTCTTCCTCCTTGTCGTTGGGCGGGGCGCGTGACCCCTTCTTAAGGAAGTGTGCTTCTCTTTTCCTTTTGGCGGTTTTGTAAAGACTTGACTATCTATTGTACTTTTTTGCGGTTTTCTGACTATACTCGCCTGGAGTAATCCCCTCAAGCTTTTTAAATACTCTTGAAAAATATGCCTGATCGGTAAATCCAACCAGGTAGCTCGCTTCCTTGGCGCTTCCACCGCCTAAGAGGATTTCTTTGGCCTTTTGGATCCTCATGCGCTGGAGTAACTCGCTGAACCCCATGCCGAACTCCTTGGAGATGGCATGGGACAGATGGAAAGGATTGACTCCCAGCTCCCCGGCCAGGGACTCGAGGCCTATATCCCTCGCATACCCTGCTTTTATGACATCGAGAGCCCGCTGCGCTAGGTTCGGCCTAGATCTCTCCTCGCGGGCAAGGCTTGAGTCCTCATCTTTTTTTTCATTCTCAGCCGGGGATAGGCACACCAGCGGACACTCGGACGATGCCAGGCGACAGGCTTCCAGAGCTCTGGAAAAAATAAGCTCTGTTCCTTCCATGGAAGGCCCCGCGAAACCGCAGAGAAGGGTGAAGGGTGAGAGCTCACGCAATGTGCGCTGTGCCGATTCGATCAGAGGTTTCAGGGGATTGCCATTCAGATGTCTAGCGAATCCTGCGCCCACTTTAAAAGGAGCCTGAGCTGTAGCCTCGTGCCCCATCGCTGAATCGTTTGGAAAATCCAAAGGCGCTGTCGGAAGACCATATAGGAGGATGAATGCTTCACTTTCACTTTCGGCCTTCAAGACTCTGAACCCAGAACCCACCTGCGCCACCGCTGCCGCGGTGAGCCCGGAAAGAAGGGCTCTCTCTATCTGCTCAGGGGCTTTTTCCCTGCCGGCTTCAATTCGAAAGGCTAAAACGGCCTTGGGCAGACCCTGGAGAGCGGCCAGCCTTTCGTAATCCCGCACCGTAGTAGTTCCAAGTTCTCCTTTTTTCATTTCTCCTAGCAATAGTTCTTCCAGTCTGGCGCTGGCTTCAGTGATGGCTGACAGGGATTCCCGCTTAAGCCTGGCCAAGGATTCAGGAGCCCGCTGAAGTTCCAGCGAGCGGCTCAAGGCCTGTAGAACCTCTTCTCTTGAGGCCGGCTTGAGCAGATACTCATAAACACCGAGGCGTATGGCCTTCTGAGCGTACTCGAAAGTGTCATAGGCCGAGACTATGACGATGGCTGTCTGGATGCCCGCGGCCTTGAGCCGCTCGGCCACCTCAATCCCATCCATGCCCGGCATCTTGATATCCAGGAAAAGCACGTCAAAAATCCCCGACATAGCCTTGGAAAGCGCCTCGGGTCCGTTCCTGGCTTCCTCTAAGGTATACGGCTCTTCTTGGGAAGCCTTGGAGATGAGGTATGCGAGGGCCCTGCGCTCCAGGTCCTCATCGTCGGCTATGAGGATTCTTGCCATCGGACCGTAGCCTTTTTAGGTATGGAGAGCCTGATTATAGTACCCTTTCCCTGCCGCGAGAGTATTTGGAGACAATCGCTTTCACCATAGAGAATTCTTAGCCTTGTCGAAAGATTGGCCAAGCCTATGCCGGATCCTGCCAGAGCCTCGTGGGGCTTGGACTCGGCGGTGGCGGCCGCAACCATGTCCAAGGCTGCTGCCGCCACAACTCTTTTAATCCTTGAAAGTTACTCAGGACTCATGCCGACCCCCGTATCGGCGACGAAAGCCCTGATGCGCTCCCCATGGCTGCGAACCGATACAAGAATCTTGGTCTTGTCCACTTTGGGCTCTATGCCATGGCGTACCGCATTTTCCACCAAGGGCTGGAGAAGGAACCTCGGCACCTGAATGTTTGCCAGTTCAGGGTCCACCCTCACCGTCCAATCCAAGCGATCCTGAAACCGCACTTTCTGAAAGTTAAGGTATTCGCGCACAATCCCCAGTTCTTCTTCAAGGTTTGTGTAGGGGCTGCCTTCTTTAATTGTCGATCGCAGAAGCCTGGCCAGGGATATAGTGAGCTTTTCGGTGGTGGGAGCCTTTTCCAGGAGAGCGTTACGAGCAATGGAGTTGAGGGCGTTGAACAGAAAATGAGGGCGCATCTGATCCTGGAGGTTCATCAACTGGGCTTCCCGCAAAGCCTTGCCCATGGTGAGAAGGCTCAACTCCTCATCGTGGAGGCGCTTTTCCAGCTCCGCTTTCTCCTCCAGGCTCTCGATATGACTGCGAATGCTGGAGCTCATGGAATAGAAGCCCGAGACCAGAACGCTCACTTCGTCCTTGGAACGCGCCTTGATAGGCGCCACTTCCATGTCGCCTCTGGCTAGTTTTTCGGTGGCTTTCGCCAGCTCCCTAATAGGCTTTGTGATGGAACTGGCCACGAGGAACACGTACAACAACAAGACCAAGCCCGCGACAATCATGATGATAAGAATACTTCTGTTGAATGCCTGGGAGCGCTGCACGGAGAGCCTGAAGCTCTCCTCGCCTTCCCGCATCAGAATGGAGAGCAGCTTGGAAAGATATGTATCGACATAGCCAGCAATGCGCTCCGCCTTGGCGAAGTCGGCATAGAAATCGCTTCTTCCGGCTATTCTCAGCGAAATGGAACGCGACACCAGGGGCAGATATGCATCTATGCCATAACCGGTGGCTTGAACCTCGAATACCGCATTCTGGGAAAGATCTTTAAGCGATAATAGACTGTTTTCATGGAGACTCAAGCCGGCGATGGACTCGTAGAGCCTCTCTACCGGCATGGATGAGGGATCCCTTATAAAGCGATCGCTGTCAGTCCTGAAGCCCGAAAGGGCGACCCTCATCCTGTGCACGAGATGGTAGGTGTCCAGCCGGGTTTCGTATTCACTGGTAAGTCTATAGGCCACCCTCTGTGCGGTGATCTCCAGAGCTGCGATGCCTATTATGGCAAGCCCCAGAAATACCAAAAGGCGACCTCGTATGCCTATTCTCGCCCGACCGGCGCCAGCCATTAATCCTATCCGATAAAGAGCGGTAGCATGTGGCGCTCAAACAGATTGAGGCTCACATTGCGGTAAATGCTGGGTTTGTAGTCTTCCAGGGCATTCAAGTATTCCTGCCCGAGCTCCCCTGCCACCTTGAAGCCCACATGGAGCAACTGCCTGAAATCGGCATTGTAGGCAGGATTTTTCTGGTCATGCCGCAGAGCGCCCGTAAATGCCTTGGAATCCCAGGCTTTTACCTTGGCTGGGGTAGGAAGCCGCACCAAGGAAATATCGATAACGCTGGCATAAGGCTGGGTGAGTTCGGGAATCCTGGAATAGGCCTGGGCATAGATGCGCTTGGCAAGCTCCAATCCCTCTCCGCCTGCCTCGGCCAGGCCGACCAGTTCTTCCAGCCAGCTGGTGCCCGCCGTTTTGAGGTGAAGGCCACAGCCCAGTTTTTTGACAATGCGTCCTATGCCCGGATAGATGCTGAACTTGTCGCTGCCTGAATGAATGGAAAGCTTAAGGCTTTCGGGCAGGCCAAAGGCTTTGGCGGCCCAGGCTGTCACCGCCGCGTCAGCTTCGAACTCCTTCAGAAAAGCGGCGACATCGCCGACGTAATCAACGCCCTTGTTGAATCGCCCGGAGAACTTGGGCGCAATTGTCTGAACCGGAACGCCCACTTCCGCAAGACCTGCTAGAATAACGGCCATTTCAGCCGGCGACTGGGGGGCATCGGTCTCATCCATAGATACCTCGACATGGAAATTGCCATCCGGCTTGGCCGCCATAATCCGGGTATAGACCTTGGCTGCTTCGTCTATGGCGTAGAGATATTTGGCCGCGCTGGCCAGGATAGTTGCCCGGTCTATACGCACCGGGGCGCTGCGATCGTCCACAAGCCCCCTGCGAGCGGCTACGAAAGCCTTCGTTCGCTCGTCCGAAGCCGGCTTCCCGATGTAATCAGCTACGTCGATGGTGAAAAAATCGCACCAGGGTATGAACTTGTCCACATTATTAAGGTTGATGTGATCCGCATCAACGCAGTAGATACCCTTGTAAGCCCTAGCCTTGACGGCTGCGTCCGAGGCTGCCCGCTGGTCCCTGGGTTCGGTGCCGATAAGGAGGTGTTCCCTGTTGCTCTTGTTCCAAACGATGGATGCTTCCACCCCGCGGGCCGCCAGCAGTTCGAAGGCGTGGAGCTGAGCCTCGCCCTGCTTACCGAATCTATCGCCGGTACCTACGGAATACTTATTAAGAACTTTCATGTATCTCTCCTATGGCGGGTCATGAGCCCCCAATGGTTGTCCATGGACTTCCGCCCTATTCTTGATATCCCGGAAGCGGTTCATGGTCAAGAAGGCTTACTTGTGGCAAACAGGAAGTACAGCTACAATTTTATAAACAAGACGCCCCATGTAAGAGGAGTCCCTATGATGTACGCAGAACGCGGTTCGGTCCGCGATGATATTTCTTCCAAAGAGCTGGCAGAATTGGTTAGGCAATCATTGAAAGCCCTGGGTAACGCCGGGCGCGTTGTAGCCGTGCCGCCGGACATAACCAGGGTGCACTCCCAGGCCGGGGCCTTAACCGATATCGCCTACCGCGAATTGGGTTCACGCCTGGGCGCCGTGCTGCCCGCCCTGGGCACCCACGCCCCCATGAGCGACGAAGAAATTCGGAGCATGTATCCCGGCACGCCCCGCAGTCTTTTCAGAGTCCACGATTGGCGAAAGGACCCCGTGGAACTGGATAGAATTCCCGCATCCTTTGTCCGGGAAGTCGGCGAGGGTGTGGTGGACTACGATTACCCTGTCCAGGCCAATAAAATGCTCACCGACGGCAGCTTTGACGCCATCATCTCCATAGGCCAGGTGGTGCCTCATGAGGTTATAGGCCTGGCCAATCACGCCAAGAACATCTTTGTAGGCACCGGCGGCAAGGAAGCCATCGACAAAAGCCACTTCTTAGGCGCCGCCTACGGCATGGAGCGGATGATGGGCCGAGCGGACACACCCGTGCGCAGGATTTTCAACAAAGCGCTGGAACTGGCGGCGCCCAAACTGCCTCCTATCCTTTGGATTCTCACGGTGATGCAGCGCGACGAGTCAGGCAGGCTTGTCATGCGGGGATATTACGCAGGCGACGACCTGGAATGCTTCGAAAAGGCCGCGGAACTCTCGCGCATGGTCAACATCGACATGCTGGATGAGCCCATCAAAAAGGCCGTTGTCTGGCTGGACCCAATGGAGTTCAAGAGCACTTGGCTTGGGAATAAAGCGGTGTACCGGACCCGCATGGCCATGGCCGATAGCGGGGAATTGATAATCCTCGCCCCTGGCCTTGCCCACTTCGGAGAAGACACGGGCATCGATGCCCTGATCCGCCGCTACGGCTACCGACCCTCGGCAAAAATCCGACAATTGGTACTAGATCACGAGGACCTGGGAGCCAACCTATCCGCCGCGGCTCACCTTATCCACGGCTCCAGCGAGAACCGCTTCACTGTCACGTACGCCCCCGGCCCCGGGGTTACGCGGTCGGAGATAGAATCAGTGGGCTATAACTACGCGGCGCTGGACGAAATGCTAGCCCGTTATCCTCTAAACAAGCTCGCCCAGGGCTGGAATACGCTGGCCGGAGGGGAGCGCATTTTCTATGTGCCCAATCCGGCACTGGGGCTCTGGACCACCAGGGAGCGCTTCGAGAGCTAAGGGCGCTTTGACCCTCAGGACTCTTCCCTATATACTACTAAGCCTATGGCATACGATAGCCTCAATGATTTTATCCTGAAACTCGATTCGCTAGGCGAACTGAAAAGAATCAAGGTCGAGGTCGACCCGGAACTCGAGATCACCGAGATTTCAGACAGGATCATGGTGGCCGGCGGACCAGCCCTCCTTTTTGAAAAGGTCAAAGGCTCGCCCTGGCCCTTGCTGATCAACGCCATGGGCAGCGAGAAGCGCATGGCCCTGGCCCTTGGCGCCGAGAGCCTGGACGCCAAGGCAGCCGAAATCGAGGATTTGCTGGCTTGGGTCTGGAAACAGGCCAGGGACTTCTCCCTCTTCTCGGCTATTCCCCAAGCCTTGCCCAAACTCCCCATCGCCAAATCCCTCTTGCCCAAAAAAGTGGCCAGGCCCGCCTGCAGGCAGGTGATCGACGACAAGGCGGGCTTCGACAGCCTGCCTGTGATCAAGTGCTGGCCCCAGGACGGCGGCCGCTTCCTCACACTTCCGGTCGTATGCACCAAGGACCCGGAAAATGGCGCCCAGAACTGGGGCATGTACCGCATGCAGGTCTACGACGACAGGACGGCGGGCATGCACTGGCACCTGCACAAGGACGGGGCTCACTTTTTCCAGAAGTATAAGGCCAGGGGAGCGCGCATGCCGGTGGTCGTCACTCTGGGGTCTGATCCCGCCGTGACATACTCCTCCACCGCGCCCCTTCCCGAAGGGCTCTGGGAGGCGATCTTTGCAGGTTTCCTGCGGGGCAAGTCCACTGAAGTGACCAAAGCCAGCCTCTCCGATGTCCTCATACCCGCCGACGCCGACTTCGTCCTTGAGGGCTATGTTGACCCTGGGGAAACCAGGCTCGAAGGCCCCTTCGGCGACCACACTGGCTTCTATTCCCTGCCCGACCAGTACCCGGTTTTCCACCTGGAGCGAATTACCCGGCGTGAAAAACCCATATACCCCGCCACCATCGTGGGCATCCCCCCCAAGGAGGACTGCTGGATGGCCAAGGCCACCGAGCGGCTTTTCCTGCCCATCCTCAAACAGCTCTGCCCCGAGATCAGCGACCTTGTCATGCCCCTGGAGGGTGTCTTCCACAACTGCGTCATCGTTTCCATTAAAAAGCGTTTCCCCGGCCACGCCCGCAAGGTGATGAACTTTCTCTGGGGCATGGGGCAGATGATGTACACCAAGCTCATCGTCGTGCTGGACGACGACATCGACATCAAAGACCTGTCCAGGGTGGCCTGGAAGGTCTTCAACAACATAGACGCGGGCAGGGACCTAGTGCTCTCCCAAGGACCCTTGGACGCCCTGGACCACTCCTCGCCCCAGCCCCGCTACGGTACAAGACTGGGGATCGACGCCACCAAGAAATGGCCCGAGGAAGGCCACACCAGGGAATGGCCAGAGCCCCTCGTGATGGATGCGGCGGTGTGCCAGCTCGTGGACAGGCGCTGGAAGGACTATGGCCTCAACTAAGGGCGGCATTGGGCGCCTAGCCACCCTGGGCGAATCGGTGATGATACGGCACAGCCTTTTCTCGCTGCCCTTCGCCGCGGCGGCCCGGCACCTGGGAACAGGTGGACCGCCGCCCCCCCCCCAACAACACTGGCTACAACTGGCCCCCA
>CAZHSK010000026.1:0-3428 GCA_964535235.1 uncultured Treponema sp.
CTGGGATCGAGAATCATTTTCTGAAGATGCCGGACGAGGTCTTCCCGTTTTTTTTCCATCTACGATATCTCCGAAAAAAGCTTGACATCATAATACTGCGGGTTTACGATATTATCAAGGATGGTCTTACCTTGGTAAGACCACAAACAGGAGGAGTATATGAAACGCGTTCTTATCTGCCTGGCGATCGCCTTAGCCCTTTTGGCGCCGACGTTCGCCCTGGATATCAAGCTCGCCCACGTAGTCAACGAGCAGGATTCTTTCCATCTTGCTGCGACCAAGTTTAAAGAACTGACGGAAAAGTACACTAACGGTGAAGTCAAGGTGACTATTTTCCCGAATGCCGTTCTCGGCGACGAACGCACTCTGCTGGAGCGTATGAAGATGGGTGTCGTGGATGCCGCCATTATCACCAACGGTCCCTTTATCAACTTCGTGCCCAAGTTCGGCGCCATCGATCTGCCCTTCCTTTTTAGGGATCCGGCTCATGCCTATGCCGTATTAGATGGTCCGATCGGTAATTCGCTTTTTGCCGAGCTGGAAAGCCAGGGCTGGAAGGGTCTTGCCTGGGCCGAGCGCGGATTCCGCAACCTCACCAACAGCAAAAAAGCAGTCGAAAGCCCCGCGGATATGAAGGGTCTTAAGATCAGGCTTATGCAGAACCAGATCTATGTAGACTCTTTTAAAGCCTTGGGAGCCAATGCCGTGCCCATGGCCTGGACCGAAGCTCTCACTGCCCTGCAGCAGAAAACCATAGACGGGCAGGAAAACCCCTTGAATGTCATCGTTTCCTTCAAACTCTACGATAGCCAGAAGTACATGACCATTACCCGCCATGCCTATGCACCGGCTCCTCTTATTATGAGTATGCTAACCTGGAAGAAGCTTAAGCCCGCCCAGCAGGAAGCCTTAGTGAGGGCAGCCAGAGAAGCCGCTCAGTATGAAAGGGACTTTAACAACGCCAGCGAAGCCGGTTGGATGAAGGACTTGGCCGCTAAAGGCATGGTAATTTCCCAGCCCAGCCTCAAACCTTTCCTCGATGCTGTCCAGCCTGTCTATCAGCAGTACTCCGCCCAGTTTGGGAAAGAGTTCATCGATAGTATCCTGGCAACGAAATAAGAGGTGGTGGGGATGACCACATCCAATGCGAGGAAGCCCTTCGGGGGCTTCCTCCATGACTTAAGCGACAAGGTGAACACCCTTACCGAAGCAGTTCTTTTTGCGACTCTTGTGATAATGGTGATCATAACCATACTGCAAGTGGTGTTTAGGTTTTTCTTTGACGCACTTACCTGGTCCGAGGAGGCTGCATGCTTTTTATTAGTATTCGCCAGTCTCCTCGGGACAGCGGTTGCGTTTAAAAAAGGCAATCACATCGCGGTAACATTCCTGGTGGATAAAATGGCGCTTACCGGGAAAAAGGTCGCCCAGACACTGATCGCGCTCCTAGGGATGGTCTTTTTTGGAATAGTAGCCTTTTACGGCGCCTATCTCATGAAGGTCGAGGCGGGCCAGCTCACGCCTGCGCTGCTAATCTCCATGAAATGGATTTATTTGCAGTACCCCCTGGTAGGCTCTATCATCGTGCTTCACCTGGTAGACTCGATCGTAAAAACCTGGGAGGGGCGCTGATATGGGTTACCTTATCTTTGGTGCCTTCTTTGTACTTCTTATTATCGGTGTGCCCATAGGTCTGTCTATTGGCCTATCTGCCCTGATCGTGTTTATCTCCAGCGGGATTCCTTTGCAGTTAGTACCTCAGACACTGTTTGAGGGCAATAATTCTTTCTCGCTGGTAGCCGTTCCTTTCTTTGTGTTTGCGGGGGATATCCTGGCTAAAGGCGGTATTTCCGAACGCATCGTCGCCTTTGCCGAGGCTGCCTTGGGCAAGATTCGCGGTGGGCTTTCCATAGTCTCTGTGCTCGCCTCTATGTTTATTGCCGCCATATCCGGATCTGGGGCGGCGACAACCGCTGCTGTAGGGGCATCGCTTCTGCCAGATCTCAAGGAAAAGAAATACGATGTGGATTTTTCCGCAGCCCTCATCGCTTCGGCGGGTACTATAGGAGTGGTTATCCCACCCTCTGTCCCCATGGTGCTCTATGCAGTTATCGCAGGAGAATCGGTGGCCAAGCTCTTTCTGGGCGGGTTCATTCCCGGAACCCTCATGGGCCTGGGTTTGATTATCTGGGCTTTGCGAGTGGCAAGAAAACGAGGCTATCCCGCAGGCAAGCGATATCCAGCCAAGGAAATCTTCAAACGTTTCGCTTCGGCCACTTGGGGGCTCATGACGCCGGTTATCATCCTGGGAGGAATATTCTCCGGAGTGTTCACGCCCTCTGAAGCCGCGGCGGTCGCGGTAGTCTATACGGTGCTCGTAGCCGTCTTTGTCTATAAAGCGGTGGACTTGAAAAAGTTCTACAAGCTCGTGGTGGGCTCGGGCGTAACATCAGCCCTGATCATGTTCATCATTGCCACGGCTAAAGTCTTCGGCTGGGGATTAGCTTTCTATCAGATTCCCCAGGCGGTAGCGGGCGCCATACTCGGGCTGGCCAACAATAATCTGGTGCTGGTTTATTTGCTCATAGACGTCATTATTCTGCTTGCAGGCATGTTCATGGAAACGGCCTCCGCGCTGATCATCCTCACGCCTATCTTCATCCCTGCGGTACTCGGAGTGGGCGGCAATCTTATTCACTTCGGCGTCGTCCTCACTGTTGGTCTGGCCATCGGCATGGCTACACCCCCAGTGGCGATCGACATCTATGTTGCAAGCGCCATAACAGGACTTCCCATGGGCAGGATCACCAAGCCGATTATTCCCATGGTGTTGATTCTTACTGCTGTATTTTTGCTGATAACCTATGTGCCGCAACTAGTGATGTTTCTGCCTAACCTCGGCTGAGGTTATTGCTTCGCGGTTTAGCCTGAAATTGGGCCGCAATCTTTAAGGAGCTTAAGTATGAGAAGCGATCAAGCGAAAAAAGGTCCCGAACGCGCACCGCACCGATCATTGATGAAAGCCGCCGGCTACGCCGATTGGGAGATAGAGCGGCCCTGGATTGGGGTGGCGAATGCCTATAACCAGATAATCCCCGGCCATGTGCACCTGCGCAGAATCGTGGATGCCGTCAAGGCGGGCATCTATGCCGCTGGAGGCCTGCCTATCGAATTCCCCACCATCGGTGTCTGCGACGGCATAGCGATGAACCATATCGGGATGAAATTCTCGCTTCCATCCAGAGAACTCATCATGGACTCGGTGGAGGTGATGACCCAGGCCCATGCCTTCGACGGCTTGGTCTTGGTGACCAATTGCGACAAGATCATTCCGGGCATGGCCATGGCCGCGGCGCGTCTCAATGTGCCTTCCATCGTCGTTTCCGGGGGCCCGATGCTCACGGGCTTGCTGCATGGCAAGGAAGTCG
>CAZHSK010000026.1:3438-14248 GCA_964535235.1 uncultured Treponema sp.
GTGTTCGAGACGGTAGGCAAACATATCGTAGGAAAGGCCACGGATGAGGAACTCCTGGAAGTCGAAAACGCGGCCTGTCCGGGCTGCGGCTCCTGTTCGGGCATGTTCACCGCCAACACCATGAACTGCATGATGGAAGCTCTCGGTCTCGGACTTACGGGCAACGGTACTATCCCAGCCGTATACGCCGCCCGTGACCGATTGGCCAAGGACGCCGGCAGGGCGATCATGTACTTAGTCGAAAAAGACATTAAACCGAGGGATATCCTCACTCGCAAGGCCTTTGAGAACGCAGTTGCCGTGGATCTAGCCTTAGGCGGCTCCACGAACACTACTCTCCACCTCCCCGCCATCGCGCACGCAGCGGGTGTGGATTTCGACATCGAGCTTTTTAATCAAATTGGAAGCAAGGTGCCCCATCTCTGCTCCATGTCCCCCGGCGGTTCCCATCACATCCAGGACCTGTACCAGGCTGGAGGCGTCCAGGCTCTCATGGCCCAGCTTGCGGCCGGGGGTCTGCTTCACGAAGACTGCATCACGGTTACAGGCAGAACGGTAAAAGAAAACATCAAGGGCGCTCAGGTCAAGAATCCCGAGGTGATTCGGCCCCTGGACAGGCCTTACCACGCCACGGGCGGCCTGGCCATACTTAGGGGGTCCCTGGCTCCCGACGGCGCCGTCGTCAAGCAGTCTGCCGTCGCGCCCGAGATGCTGGTGCATAAGGGACCTGCCCGGGTGTTCGACAGCGAGGAAGCGGCTTTCGCCGCGATCAAGGCTAGAAAAATCCTGGACGGCGACGTACTGGTCATCCGTTACGAAGGCCCCAAGGGCGGCCCAGGCATGAGGGAAATGCTCACACCCACCTCGGCCCTGGCCGGCATGGGCATGGATAAGACCGTAGCCCTCATCACCGATGGTAGGTTCTCCGGCGCTTCCCGGGGCGCCTCGATCGGCCATGTTTCACCCGAGGCAGCCACCGCCGGTCCGATTGCCCTGGTACGCGAAGGCGACCTGATCAGCATCGATATACCCGCCAAAAAGCTGGATCTTCTCGTAGATGCGGCTGAACTGGAGCAGCGCAAGGCTCTATGGAAACCCTATGTGCAACCCGTTGAAAGCAGTTTCTTGAATCGCTACCGAAGAGTGACGACTTCGGGCAATAAGGGAGCTGTGCTGGAATAGGCCGCAACAGAGACACTGATTTAGTGGGGCTGTCCTGGAGGAATCCGGGACAGCCCCTTGTGTTCTGAAGTGGAGTGGCAAGGACGATGTGATTCGGTTGGCATGTTATGCGCTTGGATTTTTCCAGTTTTCCAGCAAAAGCCCGGGAATAAACTCGAAATGCCTGGAATTGTTGGTGACCAATGACAGGTTCATGTAGAGCGCGGTTGAGGCGATTAAAAGATCCATGTCTTCGATTCTTGCCCCCTCTTTCTCCAGCTTTGCTTTGAGCTCTCCGAAAATATCCATGATTCCTTTATTTATATCCAATAGGGGAAATAAGTCCGCAACTCGATGAACCGTCGCTACATTTTTCTCAGGCTGCTGAGACTTTCTTGCCCCATACATCAACTCGCCATATGTGATTATCGATAAAAACTTAGGCACGCTCTGATTTCTGCGCAGCCAGTCGTTGACAGCTTCATTCCCTTTCAGGCTGTAGATGATGATATCGGTATCAATCAAATATGCCATTTCCCTCTCCAAATCGGGAACCCTGAACTCTTCCCTTGCGGAGCTCCTGGATGATCTCTTCGGCTGGCCTTTTATCAGCCCATGCTCCCGATAAGGAGAGAAACTCCAACGTGGCATTCGCGTTTTCGTGGTGGGCAGAATTCAAATGCTTTTCAATAATGGAAATAACCTCCTGGCTTATAGACCGATTCCGAAGTTTGGCCGAGCTGCGCAGGTATCGATACAGTCGATCGTCGATATCGCGGACTTGTAAAGTAGCCATGACAATTACCTCTCTTTTAGTAAGATATACTACTATTTCATGCAAATCAATACAAAATGCATGAATAGATTAAGCGCTTATGGTTTCCGGAAGTTCGATTTTTGCCCTTGATACTAAACATATGTATAGTTATACTTCGGATATGGGTAGGGGCCTTGCCTTTGAAGAGATCGATATATCCTTCGGCCTGTCGCTGCCGGGGGAGGGAGCGGGCTGGAACGCTGCCGCAGCGCCGCTTAGGCTGATTATAGGGGATTTACTGCCCGATGAAGGCTGTTGCACAGCCGAACTGCCTCTCAACGGCCGGCCGGGGAGCGAAGGCGCGTTTTTGCGCGGGGGCCTGGAGGCGGCAGTTCGAGCCGGGGATGCGGTGAGGGATTTCTGCCTGCGCTTGGAAAGGCCCTTTATCGATCCGGATTGTCCCTCCAGGGATTACCGAGCGGCGGCGGCGGAATGCCGGGCCTTGTATGACCAGTACGCGCCCGCGCCGCCGTCAGGGGCTTCGGCCGCCAGCATTCCTGCCGCTGCCAAGCCGGAGATTTCTGCCTTTCTGCTGGAATTTCCCCTTGCTTTCGCCTACGGAACAAGGGAGCGCCGCCACTTGGACAGGCTTGTCAGGGATCTGGCGGGGCTTCCTCTGGCAATCGCGTTTTTCAACCCTGGATGGTACTCCCTGCGGGTTATCGAGGCGCTGAGGGAAAAGAATATTGGGCTTTGTCTCATGGATTTGCCTTCGCCCAGGCATGGCAGGGGCGATGTCGCTGGCAACGCTCCCCCCCGATTCGACATGGCCACCTCACCTCTGGTCTATCTCAAATTCTATGGTTTCAGTCCCGCCAGGGCAGCGGTCGGCGAGCTGGAAGCGCGGTTTGCTTCCTGGATTCCCAGGCTCGAGGCTCTTGCCCTTCAGGCCCAGACGCTCAGGATTGTTTTCCAGGGCGGGGAAGTCTAGGTGCCCGGTACAATTCTTCATATCAATGCCGTCGGGCTCATGGCGGCCATTGCGGAGCTCAAGGATACATCGCTGCGTCGCCGTCCCTTTGTGGTGGCGAACCAGGGGCTCTCAAGGGCTGTGGTGCTGGATCTCTCGCCCCCCGCCCACCGGGAAGGGATCCGTCGAGGTATGCTTTTGTCTCTGGCCCAGCAAAGCCTGCCCGGCCTAATAGTGGTGGAGCCCGATTCCCGTCGCTGTGCCGAGGTTGACGAGCTGATCTGGAAGATGGCTCTAGGGATCACTCCTCTGGTGGAAAAATGCGGGCGGGGCCACCTTTTTTTGGATCTCGCGGGTACCGGAAGGATGAGCGGGCCGCCCCAGGACGCGTCCATGCGTCTGCGCCGGGAAATCATCGCCAGACAGGGGATTTCCCCCACTATTGCCCTGGCATCCACCAAGACTTCCAGCAAGGTTGCCACCAGGGTTTTTAGGCCTGGCGGCTTTGTCGCGCTGGCGCCCCACGAGGAAACACAGCTGGTACGACTCCAGCCCGTGGAGCTTTTGCCCGGCATCGGTCCGGTGCTCAAGGACAGGCTCAGTCTTCTGGAGATCGATGTTATAGGCGCCCTTGCGGACTTAAGGCCCTTTGAGGCGAGGGCCATAGGCCCCCGAGGTCCGGATTTGGTGATTCGCGCCCGGGGAGTGGACGATTCCCCGGTGAACCCCCAAGCCCCCGAGCGGCGCTGTCTGGAAGAGTCGGCTGTATTGGAACCCGATAGTGCCGAGACGGAGTTTCTTCGCCTTAGCGTTGTTCGTCTTACCGCGGCCCTTGGCTTTGAGGCGAGAAAGCAGGGCCTTGGCGCGCGAAGGGTGGGGGTACGGCTGGACTTTACCGACGGCAAGGAGGGCTTTGCCGCCCTGCGGCTGCCCCGGGCAATGTACAGGGACGACGAACTGGCCTTGGCGGCCTGCGAGGCGGCCCGCCGCGCGTTTGTCAGGCGAGTGCGGGTCAGGCAGGTTACGCTCAGGCTGTCGGAATTCGGCGCGGCGGGCCCGGAACTCGACCTCTTCGATCCACGGGACGCCAAAGTCGAGCGGCTTCAGGGTGCCCTGGATCGCGTACATTCCCGGCATGGCCTTGCCTCCATTGTGCCTTGCGCCCTGCTCTCCCTTGGCCAGGGCTTGCGGGCAGGAGTCTGACATGCCTGCGCTTGCACCAGGCGGCTCCATTTCGCCTCGCGGCAACCTTTTTTTGAAAAAAGGCCTCGCTCAGGCCCCCCTCGTGCCGCTGATGGTCCAGTCCTGCTACTCCTTTTTGCGGGGTGTGCCCAGGCCTAAAGACCTTGTCGATGCCGCGAAAAAGGCGGGGCTTTCGCACCTGGCCCTCACGGACCGCAATGGCATGCACGGCCTGCCCAGCTTTGTTGAAGCCTGCCGCAAGGCGGAGATCAGCCCGATCACGGGGGTGGAATTTGCCGATGACTCAGGCAGGCTCATCCTCATCGCACGTACCGGCAGAGGTTTTTCCTTTCTCACTAAAACCCTCACCGCCATGACCAATCCTGGTTTCAGCGTGGCTGTATCGGGTGCCATCGCTAACCGTCGGGATAAGGCTAAAGGCAAGACCAAGGGCGACCCTGCAGACATAATCGATACCCTGCGGCAATTCAACGTCGAATACGCTCAAGACCTTTTTGTTCTCAGCGACGACCTTTCCGCGCTCAAGCGTCTTGAGGCTTCTTCTCGTCGCGATTTGGTTTTACCGCAAGAACAGGATACCAGCCTTCCTGGCCTCGGTAGCCCTGGGCTCCCTGTGCCCTGGCTTTATTGCCTTGTTACCCCCTGCAACAAGGCCCATTGGGCCGCCTTGGCGGCTTCAGGCATTCCTCCCGCAGCCAGCCCGGAAATCCGATTTTTGCAGCCCTTTCATCGTGAAGTCCAGCGCCTGCTTCTGGCCATAGGAAAGAAGGCGGGGTACTGGGATGTGGGGGTGGATGAACTCGACCCCGAATCCGCGCTTTGGTCGGAAGAAGCGCTTGGCCTTGGCACGACGTCGGGGGAACGAAAATCAGCTGAAAACCTTTATCCTAGCGTTCAGGCCGCCTGGGACGCGCCGCCGGCTCTCCTCCCCTGGCTTGCCCAGGCAAGGGCCAATAATAGGCACATCGCCGGCGGCGCCTTAGGGGACCCCTTCGGAGGCTTTCATTTCCCCTCTTACCAAGGCGATCTTTTGTCCGGGGCTTCTCCGCCGGTAGCCACCGGCAGCTCTGTGGTGCCCGAGGTTTATCCGCCGGCACCCACCGGCAGTCCCAAGGCGTTCAAGACTGAATCATCGGCAGTTATAAGCAGCCCGCCGCCCGATTCGGCCGAGCTCCTGGACGTCCTGGTGCGCCAGGGAGCCCTGCGGCGCTATGGCCACTGCGGCGGAGCCGTGGCGGAGCGTATAGCCTACGAAATGTCCCTCATCACGTCCAAGGGTTTTTGCGATTACTTTCTTATTGTCCGCGACATCGTGCGTCGGGCTTCCCGAGTCTGCGGCCGGGGCAGCGCCGCCGCCAGCATCGTGTCCTATTGCCTTGGCATCACCGAGGTCGATCCCCTGCGCCACAACCTCTACTTTGACCGCTTTCTCAACCCCGGCCGGAAAGATCCGCCTGACATCGACATCGATTTCGCCTGGGACGAGCGGGACGATATCCTGGATGCCGTGGTAAAGGCCTATGGCCCGGAACGAGTAGCCCGGGTGGCCAACCACAATTGCTTCAGAAGCAAGTCGGCCCTGCGGGAGACCGCCCGGGCCTTCGGCATGCCCGACGGAGAAATATCGGCGTTCGAGCGCTCGCTTCGTGTGGACAAGGACAAGGCCCTCCAAAATACCGATGAAGCCTGGCGCCGTATCCTGACCTTATCCCGGGACCTTGTGGATCTGCCTAGGCACCTGGGCGCCCATTCGGGGGGTATCGTTATTGTTCCCGACGAGATCGCCGTTTACGCTCCCATCGAGGAAACGGGCACCGGTATCAGGGTGCTGGCCTGGGACAAAGAGGGGGCAGAGCAGGCGGGGCTGGTCAAGATCGATCTTCTGGGTAACCGCTCCCTGGCGGTAGTGCGCGATGCGGTACAGTCGCTTCGCGAGCGGGGAATCGTGCTGGACAGGGACAGCTGGCACCCCATCGACGACGAGGCCACGGTGGAGCTTCTCGCCCGGGGGGATACCATGGGCGTCTTCTATGTCGAAAGCCCCGCTATGCGCCTCTTGCAGAAAAAGACTCACCGGGGCGATTTCGAGCACCTGGTCATCCATTCCTCTATCATCCGGCCTGCTGCCAACACTTACATCAACGAGTATATAGACAGGCTCAACGGCAAGCCCTGGAAGCCTCTCCATCCACTATTGGCCGGCCTTTTCGACGAAAGCTACGGCATCCTTTGCTACCAGGAGGACGTCTCCAGGGCGGCCATAGCCTTGGCGGGCTTTTCCTCCGCCGAGGCCGACGGAATCAGGAAGATTCTCGCCAAAAAGGACGCCGACACAAGATTGAAGGAATACTGGCCCGCCTTCGAATCCGGCGCCTCCGCCCGAGGCGTCGATCCGGCGACTATCAAGGCAGTTTGGGACATGATCCGTTCTTTTTCGGGCTACTCCTTTGTCAAAGCCCATTCGGCCAGCTACGCTATGCTCTCCTTTCAGTCTGCCTTTCTGCGCGCCCACTATCCTGCCCAGTTCATGGCCGCCGTCATGTCTAACCATGGCGGCTTCTATTCCACCTTGGCTTATGCCAGCGAAGCCCGGCGCATGGGCTTACGGCTTCTTTCCCCGGATATAAACCAAAGCATCTGGCGTTGCCAGGGCGGAAAGGACGCAGATAGCGAGAAACGTGCAGCAGGCGAAAAAGGCTGGATTCGTTTCGGATTCTGCATGGTCTCTTCCCTCTCCGCCTCTGTTGCCCAGGCTATCCTGGACGAGCGCGACAGGGCGGGCCCTTTCCTCTCGGTGGACCAATTCGCCCGGCGTCTGCGCTTTGAGCGCTCCGATGCCGAAGCCCTTGTGGGCTGCGGGGCTTTCGACAGCCTTCTAGGCGTCGCCACGAGGGCCCAGGCTCTCATGACGCTCCTGTCGGTCTACGCTTTCCGGGAAGACCAGGCAGGTTCGGGAGAAAAAGGACGGGATTCCAGGATTCGCACGATCCCAGGAAATCTGTTTTCCGAGGATGAACTCGATCCAGTCGGCTCATCTGCAGTAGTGCGCCGCAGGTCTATCCATAACCGCGGGGCTACCGATAACCATGGAGCTACCGAACACCACTCTGCCGATCCCTCGCCAGACCTCCGAAAACAGCTCGGCCCAACGCCGCTTTCCCCCCGAAAACGCCGCCAGGCGGAGTTTAAATACTTAGGCACCACCCTGGATTGCCATCCCCTGGAACTTTGGCCCCGCCTCTTCGCCCAGCCCCGGCTCCGCGCCCGAGATCTGATCCGCCATGTGGGCTGCCGTATTCGCCTCCTGGCCTGGCCCATTACCGCCAAGCCGGTTCTCACCTCCAGCGAGGAACCCATGGAGTTCGTCTCCTTCGAGGACGAGACTGCTATCTTCGAGGCTGTCCTTTTCCCCGACGCTTTTAAGCGCTTCCGCCACCTTCTTTTCGAGGAAGCCCCCCTCTGGGTCGAGGGGCTGGTGGAAAAAGACCGGGGCGCGGTGACCCTGACCATCGAGTCTATCAAGAAGGGGGTATAATCCGAATTCCTGTATTGTCGTTACTGCTCTAGGGCTTGGTGCAGCATATTCCTCGACGGCCATTTCAGTGAATCCAATGTGTCTACTACGATCTTTTTTACCGCTCCATGCTCCCTGGCCTTTGCCACGACAGACATGAAGGCTGCCGACTTGATGGCCGAGCGATAGAGCAGCTTGTTCGAAGGGTCTATCAGTTCAAGCAGCGCGAAAATGCTCTCCTTTTCGTTATTACCGTGAAGCATCAAACCAAAGGCAATTTCGATGTCGACGTTCGTTATGCAGAATTCCTGCGTACTGTTCAGGGAAATCCCGATCTTCTCCAGCAAAGAAACAAAGTATTTCTTCGCCAGCGCATCCTTTTCTTCTTTAAGCCGCAGGTTTATATCCTGTAGGATAAAATCCGGCCAATCGATCACCTTGATAATCTTTCGCACCGCATCTGAGTCGCCTGAGCTGAAGAACTGGCTCCACAGGTCGTCCAAGGTCTTGGCGTCAATTGCGGTCTCGCTGTAGCCGCTGGAGTATGAAAAGCGCGCCGCCGCGAGGAATGCGACAAGCAATAATAGCTTTTTCATTTTTCGCCCTGAAATAGTATACGATTTTCATCCGCCGGCTGTAACTAGGCGATATCATATAGATGACACAAAGCGATTGCCCTTTATAAACATCCTCCAGGGGAATTCCTTTGCTTCCTGGGCGTAGTCGATACCGATCCTTTTCGATGAGACAATTTCGAATGCAGCACAAGGAAAATCTGTAAGGAACAATTCGTCGCCGCAGAGATCCACGCCGTTGTATGCCCTATCGATCCCCATGGCTTGGCATAATTTCCCGGGGCCATTGGTCAGTTGTGCCTGCTGCCTTTTCCCCAACTGCGCGTATGCGATTCCGTATCTGTTTCGAGCCATCTGTTCGAGCCCGTCGATCGGCTGAGCGGCTCGGATAAGGACGGCCTGAGGGACGCCCTTGCTACCTGTCACAATATTGAAGCAATAATGCATGCCGTAGACGAAAAAGACATAGGAAAAACCGGGCTCACCGTAGATCACCTCGACCCGCGGCGTTCTTCTGCCGCCAAAAAAATGCGCGGCTTTGTCGTCGACGCCCATGTAAGCCTCGGTTTCCACGATCATCGCCGAAAGTACCTGCCCGTCGAGTTTTCGTACAATGAGTTTTCCCAATAGATCATTGGCGACGCACAACGCGTCCCTGGCATAGAAATCCCTGGCTAATCTAGTCATTCAAGATAATCCTCGACTTCGATACTGTGCGGGCTTTCCGATGTAAACATATAGCAAACCGGAGATTCCGAATACTATGCCCGCTATTATCCAGACCCCTGATATCTGGAGCGCTGTAACCAGCCTGCTGAAGAGGACAGATCCAATGATGCCGCCTAACTGCAGCATGAGGGATGAAAATGAAAGAAGTGATGATCTTTTATCGTCGGGAAGGAGGGAATTGATCATTGTTCCTTCGGGGATATTCATCATGCCGTTGATCATGAACAAAAAGAGATAGATGCCCGTGAATGAAAGGATGTTTTTTTGGAGTGCCAGTAGAATGATTAAAATTCCCATTATAATTCTGGATATGACAAGGATAAGGTTTTTGGAAACCTTACGCAGGCGCAGCAAAAGATTGATTATTCCCAAGCCCAACAGGGAAGCCAGAAAATACCCACTATTTATAAAGCCGAAAATCCAGGTCTGGGAATCTGATCTTAAAATACTCTTCACATTCGACTGCCAGAACACTTCTATCGCGTTGAAGGAGAAGCCCCAGACCATCGTTCCCAATACCAGAAGCAGGATGCTTTTATTGTTTAAAATTATCTTCGTCGATTCTTTTACGTGATCGCTTAACGTTTGTTTGACTCTATCTTTATTTTTTGCTTCCTTTACACTAAAGAGAGTAAAAATCAATAGTACCAGCAGAACGAAAATTTGAATTATAAGATTGCCGCTATACTTATTATCATTGGGAAAGAGCCTGGTCCAAATGGTTGGCAGGAAGCCTCCAAGCAAGGCTCCGGTTGCCAGGCCGATTATCTCGCCGCTGTTCATCCAGCTGATGAGCTTGTGCAGATTTTCTTTGCCTTCAACCTGAATATAATTATTGATGAATAAGGCTTCCACTGATCCTGATGAAAAAGCCCGCGCTATGCCATACAAAGAAAATCCTGCGATGAGCCCGAAAACGCTGTTCGTCATTAGAATTACAGCATAACCGGCGATGGAAACAACCAAGGAGAACAGATAAATTTTCTTTTGTCCGACCATATCCGAAAGAATTCCGCTGGGAAACTCGAACACAACGATGAAAAGGGAAGCGATTGCCATTACCAATCCCAAAGTGTCGATTGTGCATCCCTTCGACAGCATCATGAGTGCTAGGACAGTTGTACTGACGCCGGTCACAAACCAGTGGAGGAGTCTATTGATGAAAGGTACAAGCATGGAGTTTCCTCTGAGTGCGCATGAGCATGGCACTGCAAAAGATTGTGCCATGGAATACCGGGAAAAAGGTAGCTCATAAGACTAAATGGCTAGGGGTTCTTGACAAAAAACTGGAAATTCATTAAATAAGATATCTATGTCTGATTTAGGTATAAGGAAGATACATGGACAGGATAGTCGGTATTTCAGACAGAACCAACGCGGCCCTCCATGCCTTGGCGCTGGCGGATTGTAACGGGGGAAGCATCGCCGCGGGCGCGGCGGCCGTGAGGCTAGGTTTATCACCAAGTTATATGGCCAAGATCCTCCAAAGCCTGGCGGCCAGGGGGGTAATCGCCTCGACCAGGGGTATCGGGGGAGGCTTTTCGCTCAAGAAACCGGCGAGTCAGATGGCATGCCTGGAGGTCTTGGAAGCCCTGGATGGTCCGTTGTCGTCCAATTATTGCCTGTTTCCCAAGCCAGTCTGCGTTACCAGGACCTGCGCCTTTCACAGACTCTGTGTGGACGCGAAGCGGCTGCTGGTCGATACCCTGCGGAATTCCACGATCGCCGATATAGCGGCCGCGTTTTCTTGCGGGAACTGAATAAAGATGTGCAATGTACAGGATGTCTTTCGGGACACCTGAGCAAAAATAATTTCAAGGAGAATCCATGTTCTGCCATCAGTGTCAGGAAACAATGAAAAACACGGCCTGCGCCGTCGCGAAGGGCGTATGCGGCAAGAC
>CAZHSK010000027.1:0-14020 GCA_964535235.1 uncultured Treponema sp.
ATGGGGATTGCACCCCCCCCGGAGGCCTGGGCGTCATGGAAGGCAAGGCCTTCCTCATGAAGTATTTAGGCGGCGTAGATTCCATCGCCCTCTGCATAGACTCCAGGGGAAAGGATGGCAAACACGATCCAGGCAAGATCATCGAATTCGTTAAAATG
The DNA here is from genome assembly GCA_964535235.1 of uncultured Treponema sp. Classification (GTDB taxonomy): domain Bacteria; phylum Spirochaetota; class Spirochaetia; order Treponematales; family Rectinemataceae; genus UBA2256. The sequence goes on from CAZHSK010000027.1 coordinate 159, forward strand.
CTCCAGCCTTCTGTGGGCGCCGTCAATCTCGAAGATATAAGCCAGCCCAACTGCTACAAGGTTCTGGACGAGCTGCGGGAAAGCTGCGATGTCCCTGTATGGCACGACGATGCCCAGGGCACTGCCAGCGTTACCTTGGCTGGGCTTTTAAACGCCCTGCACCTGGCGGGCAAGAAACTCTCCGAGGCTAAAATCGTCTTCCTGGGCGCCGGCGCCTCCAACACCACCATTGCCCGGCTCATCCTGGCCGACGGAGGCAAGGGCGAGAACATGATCATGTTCGACACCAAGGGTTCTCTCCATGCGGGCAGAAAGGACATCGAGGACGACTACAGACTCTATAGAAAATGGGAACTCTGCACCCAGACCAATCCCAAACGTGTGGAGGGGGAGGCCGAAGCCATAAAGGGCGCCGATGTTCTTATCGCCCTCTCCACCCCCGGTCCCGACACCGTCAAGCGCGAGTGGATACGCTCCATGGCGCCCAAAGCCATCGTCTTCGCCTGCGCCAACCCCGTGCCTGAAATCTGGCCTTACGCGGCCAAGGAAGAGGGCGCCTTCATCGTTGCCACCGGCAGAGGGGATTTCCCCAACCAAGTGAACAACTCAGTCTGCTTCCCGGGCATCCTCAAGGGAGCCCTGGCTGTGCGGGCCCGCAAGATCACCGATGGCATGGCCATTCGCTGCGCCCACTCTCTGGCCGATTTCGCCAAAGCCAGGGGCATAGGACCGGATAATATTGTCGCGAACATGGAAGAAACCGATGTTTTCGCCGTGGAAGCCGCCGATGTTGCCATGCAGGCTATCGCCGAGGGAGTCGCCCGCATCGAGGCTACCTGGCAGGAAGTGCACGATAAAGCCCTGGCCGATATCAACGCTTCCAGGAAAATCGTCAAGGACCTTATGGCCGGCGGCCATATTAAAGAACCGCCCAAGGCCATGCTGGAAGAGCTTCTCACGGAAGCCATCGCCGAAGTGCGCTGAGTACATTCCAGAAAGACAGGCCAGCCGCGGCAGCCGATAAAACCCGAGGCCTGGCTGCAAATTTCTATTGGGCAAGCGAGGGGCCCTAAGGCGCATGTTGCGCCTTAGGGCCCCTTCGTCGTACAATTATTCCATGCAAGGGACCCCTTCAGTGGCCAAAAAAAACGGAGCCAAGACTCTCCTCTTGGCTGTCTGCGCCTGTGCTTTTTTCGGCGTATTGGCCACCTTCGACCTATCGGAGCAGCACCGAGCATGGCGGACAGCCGAAACCTGGACCGATACCCAAAGACAGGTCGCCCAAGCCCAGGACGCGGGGTCTGTACAGCCCCTGATTTTGGCTGCCCTCGTCACCAATACCCTTGTGGTAAGCCTTTCCTTTGCCTGCCTTCTCACCCTCGGCATCGCCGTCGCATCGGACGAGCAAAGGACTTTCAGCCTTGCGAGAATACTGGTCTGGACTGTCCTGGGCTTGGGGTTGCTGCTTTCTGTATTAGCCCTTGCCTATAGGCTCAAAGTGGGAGACAGGACCATCCTCAAGGGACCCATTTACGATTATAATTTGCGTTTCCAGCCGCCACTTGTCTTTGCCGCTATTGGCTATCCCCTGGTCTGTATTCTCTATTTGATGGACCGCCGCCGTTAAAAATAAACCGCCGCCGTTAAAAATTAGCCTGGCCTGCTAAGGCAGCGAATGTCCAATAAATAAATCCCGACTAGAGCAGATAAACAAAAATAACTCCCAACACAAGGAAAATCGCTCCAACAAGACCTGCGCTGAATACAAAGCTCCAGGCACTAGCCTCGGGTTCGCTGGTGGAATTCGCTTTCCCCGGCTCGTCCTGGATCCCCAATATGCGCATGCGCAGCCTTGTTTCTGCCTCAGCCAGGCGTAGATATTCGGGGCTGTCAGGTCCTTGTGGACCTGGAGTACTCGGTGGGGTAGGTGGCTCCTGGCCCACCTGGGGAACCCTGTCCCTCCAGGATTCAGGGGGGCTTTTTTTTAAAGAATTTTTACCTGGAAAAATCCGGATGCCGTCCTTCTTAAGATAGGCTACCCATGCTAGTCCAAAGCTCAGGAAAGCCTCGATAACAAAAATGTCCCCCGCTGCCTGCGAATAGGAAACGCCCTCTTTGAAGAGGGCGGTTATTAGACCTGCGGCAAGACCTAAGCCAAGGACCCCCAGAATCGCAGGCAGTCGGAGCTTGGGCCAACCATTGCGAGATTCATTCAATCTATTTGTATTCATGTTCTAGCAGGAGTATAGCATTCTCCTCTTTATTATGAAAACGCTAGTTGACGGCTGATGATAAAACGGTGAGAATAAAAGGGTGTATATGCCGCTGCACTAATATATCGGTGCGGCAAAAATCTTGAATCCGCTTCAATGCGGGTTTATGTGGAGGCAGAAATGCTTAAAAAAACCCTGTTAGCAGTAGCCGTTATCGCGGTCCTCTTTGTAGGAATCGCGGGAGCGGCTCCACAATCGAAGGACTATGTGAATGTCTTCACGAGCGATCCCAGGACCTTCAACTACCTGGAAAGCCAGAGGCAGACCACGTCCATGCACACCGTCAACTTTGTCGACTGCCTCATCGAGCACGACAGGTACGGTATCCTCAGGCCAGCCCTGGCCGAAAGCTGGAGCGCCAATGCCGACAAGTCGGTTTGGACCTTCAACATCCGCAAGGGCGTCAAGTGGGTAACCGGTGATCTTGAAGTCTATGCCGACGTCAAAGCCCAGGACTGGGTGGATGCCATGAAGTTCATGCTGGACAAGAAAAGCCAGCTCAACTATCTAGTGGCCGGCTTCGTCAACAACGCCGCCGAGTATCTCGCCGGCAAGGTAACCGATTTTGCCCAGGTGGGCGTCAAGGCTAAGAGCGACTATGTCCTCGAGTATACCCTTGTTGGCCCCATCCCCTATTTTGACACCATGCTCACCTATAACCCCTACATGCCCGTAAACGGCGAGTTCCTCAAGTCTAAGGGCGCCGATTTCGGCAAAGTGGACAAGAATGGCATCCTCTATAACGGAGCCTATGTACTGTCCAACTTCACCTCCAAGTCCGTCATGGAATACGACGCCAATCCCTATTATTATGACAAGGCAAAAGTAACCGTAAACCACGTCAAGCTCGTCTACGACGACGGCAAGGATCCCGATTCCCGCTTCAACAACTTCGACGCGGGCATCTATGCCTCGGCCCAGGTCAACACGGACAATGAAGCCCTGTTTGCCCGCGCTCAGGCCAAGTACAAGGAAAATATCTATAGAGCAAGGCAGGATTCTACCACCTTCCTCTATGCCTTCAATTACGACCGCAACACCTGGGCTTCCCCCGCCGATCCCACCAAGGGCGTATCGCCCAAGACGGAGAAGGAACGCAAGGATACACAGCTGGCCATCCTGAACAGGAATTTCCGCAAGGCCGTATTCTTTGGCGTCGACAGGCCCACTATCCTCGCTCAGCGCAATGGCGAGGTCAACAAGCTGGCCGCCATCCGCAATTCCTACACCGGTACCGAACTCTCCAAGGATCAGGCCGGCAAGGATTATGTTAAATACGTCGAGGACGCCCTCAAAGCCCGCAACCCCGCGGACTTCACCGCTTCCTTTAAAATTGACGATGCCCAGGATCCATACTTCAACGCCACCAAAGCCAAAGCCTATATGGCCAAGGCCAAGGCCGAGCTCACCGCCCAGGGCGTCAAATTCCCAGTCAAGCTCGACACTGCCACCGATATTTCCTACACCAAGGGCTTGAAGGGTGATCAGTCCCTCAAAGCCAATCTCGAAGCCGTATTCGGAACCGACACCCTCGTGGTCAACGTGGTCGAGATGGACAGCGATAACGCAGATGCCTCCACCTACTATGCCGAATCCGGCAGCCAGTCCAACTACGACATCGGCGGCTACACCGGTTGGGGTCCCGACTTTGGCGATCCCTACACCTTCCTCCAGACCCTGGAGCCCGAGATCGGCGCCGTTCTTATCCAGATCGGCCTTGACTACACCGATGATCCCGCCTCCAGCGACTACAAGGCAGCTACCAAGGTTGGCCTGTACGAGTATGCCAAGAAGGTAGAAGCCGGCAACAAGATCTATGATGACCAGGTGAAGCGCTTCAAGCTCTTTGCCGAGGCCGAAGCCCAGCTTCTCGACGACGCGATTGTTCTTCCCTACATGTCCTATGGCGGCGGATTCGCCGTCACCAGGATCGTCCCCTATACCATCCCCTTCGCTGCTTATGGCAACGACGAATACAAGTTCAAAGGCATGGTCGTGGGCGATAAGGTAATCACCCTGGCCGAGCGCGATAAGCTCAAGGCACAGTGGGAGAAGGATAGGGCAGCCGAGTACAAGAAACTCAGTGCCAAGAAATAATCTTTGCGTAGAAGCGTAAAGCACGCTTCACAATGGGATGAGGGGCTGTCCGGATTTTAATCCGGACAGCCCCTTTTATATTGCTTTCCCTATATATGGCACGCGTTCGCTTTATTGCCTATATCGTAGACTTCGGGTATAATGCCATGAGAGTCTCAACATAGCTCTGATTGTGGGGTCCCATGCTAGGGTATGTAGTAAAACGTATTTTCCAGTCCATATTTTCGGTTTTTATAGTATCGACACTCACCCTCTTCCTCGTTTATTCCTGTGTTCCCCGGCAGCTTGTGTTCAAGGGAGACCTCGTGCTTCCTAAAATCGCCAACAAGCCCGATGAGTACAACGACTATAAATTCAGGACCTGGGAAAACCTGGGCTATATCGATTATATAACCCAGCAGGAGTACGCACAGCAAATATACGGGCGCGACTCACCCCAGGTGAGCGATGCTCTATTAGCCGGCTCCTCTTTCTATGAAAAGTTCAGGGCTGACCTCGGCGCTAGGGGCTATCAAGTAGATCCCTTGCCTATTTCAGGTTTCCTCTACGCCACCAAGGACGTAGCCCTCCTCACCAGGGTATTCCGCTGGTACGCTCGCCTCATACAGATAGATCATCCCAACAGAATCCAGGATCCCAATAATCCAGGGCTCAAGCGTGGCTACTATTTCACCCGTGACTGGAGCGGAGGTCTGGCCTTGGCCGCCTCGGGCACGCTGTACAAATACCAGATATGGGTGGATAACAGCTTCCCCTTCCTTCATCAGAATATGATCAGACTCAATATGGGCCGATCCTATCCCACCTTCGACGGCGTGCCCGTCCTGGAGGTTATATCAGGAGGGCAGGGCAGGTCGGCACGAAGGGAGATCAATACCACCGTGCGGGGCGAGGCAGTAACATTCTTCACCTCCATTGACGAGCACAGTCTTAAATACAAGCCTGTCCTGGACAGGCTGGACTTGAATAAATTCGAAGACAACTACGCCGACGGAAACCTTCTCACCATAGACCCATCCATGCTGGGCACAAGCTTTACTATCGGCATGTATTCGCTTCTCATTTCTTTAGCCATCGGCCTTACCGTGGGCGTTATCTCGGCCATGAAGAAGGACAGGATCTTCGACAAGATCACCATGGCCTATATAGTTTTTATAAGCTCCATTCCCACGCTTCTCTATATAGCCCTCTTCGCCCGCTTCGGCATGAAGGTGTTGGGCTTGCCGGACAAATTTCCCTTCCTGGGCTCGGAGAACATCCTTTCCTACATTCTGCCCACGATATCCCTTTCTTTGGGCGGTATAGCGGGCGAAGCCCTCTGGATACGCCGCTACATGGTAGACCAGATGAATGCCGACTATGTCAGGTTTTCCAGGTCCAAGGGTCTTTCCCAGGCCGAGGTATTCTTCAAACACATTGTCAGGAATGCTCTCATACCCATAGTACATTCCATTCCCATGGCGGTCATCGGAACCCTGGCTGGAGCCCTGATAACCGAAAGCTTCTACGCCGTACCCGGCATGGGCAAGATGTTTCCCAGCGCCATCTCCGATTACAACAACGCAATGATAATAGCCCTTACCTTCATATTCACCGTCGTATCCATCCTGGCGATTTTCCTGGGTGATATCATGGTTACCTTCGTAGATCCGCGAATTAGCCTGGCGGCGCGAAAGGAGGCGAGGTAATCATGGCCAAGACAGCAGAACGCTTTGCCTTCGCAACCTTTGACGTACTCGAGTCCGAGCGGATCGCCGGTCCTCGCTACTCCTACTGGAAGTCCGTTTTCCAGACCTTCTTTAAGCGCAAGACAGCCATTTTCTGGCTCTTGCTCCTTCTCTCTCTCACGCTCATGTCTTTCATCCAGCCCCTGGTTTCGGGCTATGATCCGGCGGTGGCGCCCAATATCAACACGCCTTCCACCTGGTACCAGAAGCCTTCTGCCGAGCATTGGTTCGGCACCGACGACAGGGGCAACGATCTCTGGGACGTAGTCTGGTCAGGCACCCGCATGTCCCTCTCCATAGCCTTTATAGCGGCTGCCATCAATATAGGCATGGGAATTCTTGTAGGGGCGGTCTGGGGCTATTCCAAGCGACTGGACCCCATACTCCTGGCAGTCTATAACGTCGTATCCAACGTACCCTACATTCTGCGCTCCATGATGCTCATGTACATATTCGGGCGTGGTTTCTGGCAGATGATCCTGGCCATGACCATCACTGGCTGGCTTTCTATAGCCTTCTTCATCCGCACCCAAGTAATGATTATCCGGGATAGGGAATACAACCTGGCCTCCCGCTGCCTGGGCACCCCCCTCAAGCGCATGGTTACCCGCAATATCCTGCCCTTCATGGTTTCAGTTATCGCAACCCTGATCTACCAGGAGATTCCTGGTCTTATCAACACCGAAACAGTCCTCTCCTATCTAGGCATAGGCCTTCCTTCGACCTATCCCTCTTTGGGCAGGATGATCGACGTGTATTGGTCTTTTGTGGACACCTATCCCCATATGATCGTGTTTCCCGGCGTCGTGATGGGCTTAGTCACGATTTCCTTCTATGTTGTCGGCCAACTCTTTGCAGATGCGTCCGACCCCAGAACTCACCGATAGGAGGACAGCCATGGACAACATCGACACTATTTTGAAGGTAAGGGATCTGGTGGTCAAATTCAGGGTGCGCCGCAAGGAACTCACCGCCATACGCTCGGTTTCCCTGGATCTCTATGAAGGTGAAACCCTGGCTATTGTTGGTGAATCAGGCTCTGGCAAGACAGTCCTCACCAAAACATTTACAGGCATGCTGGAATCCAATGGGCGCATAGCCGGCGGAACCATCGAATTCGAGGGTCGAAACCTGGTGGAGGTAAAGACGGATAAGGAGTGGGAGAAAATCCGGGGCGTTAAAATAGCCACGGTATTCCAGGATCCCATGACCAGCCTCAACCCCCTCAAGCGCATAGGTATTCAGATAACCGAGGTAATCGAAAAACATCAGAACCTCCCCCCTGACGAAGCCAAACGTATAGCCTTGAACCTCATGGAGAAAGTGGGGATCAAGGAAGTGGAAAAGCGTTTTTACGACTATCCCTTCCAGTATTCCGGTGGCATGCGCCAGCGTATCGTCATAGCCATAGCCCTGGCCTGCAAGCCTCGCATTCTCATCTGCGACGAGCCTACCACGGCACTGGATGTTACCATCCAGGCCCAGATTCTGGATCTGATCCGTGCGCTTCAGAAGGATTACGGCTTTACCACCATCTACATCACCCACGATTTGGGCGTTGTGGCCAACGTGGCCGACAGAGTGGCCGTGATGTATGCGGGCCAGATAGTGGAATATGGCTCCGTGCGAGAAATTTTCTATGATCCCCGGCATCCCTATACCTGGGCTCTCATATCAAGCCTGCCGACTCTGGCCAGGAAGGGAGAACCCCTCTACGCCATACCAGGTACGCCTCCCACTCTCTTCAACGAAATCAAGGGCGATGCCTTCGCCCCCCGTAATCGCTTTGCCCTGGGCATTGATTTCGAAGAAGAGCCGCCCTTCTTCAAGGTAAGCGAAAGCCACTATGCCAAGACCTGGCTCCTGGATCCCCGCTCGCCATTTGCCGACCCACCCCAAGCGGTCAAGGTCATGCGCAAGAAGGGCAACATCTACAGAGAAAGCACGGCGGAGGCAGGCAGATGAGCGAAGTCCTATTATCCGTCAGGAATCTGGACGTCACATTCAAAAACGGCAAGGAAAGTTTTACTGCGGTTAAGAATGTCAATTTTGATATCAAAGAAGGCGAATCCTTCGCCCTGGTGGGCGAATCGGGTTCGGGCAAGACAACCATCGGCCGTACCATAATCAGGATAAACCCGGCTACCAAGGGCGAAATTTTCTTCGCTGGCAAGAAAATTTCCGGCGTCATCGACAAAGAACTGGATACCTATGTCATTCGCAGTATTCAGATGATCTTTCAGGATCCCATGGCGTCCCTCAACGAAAGGGCTACCATCGACTACATCGTGTCCGAAGGGCTTTACAATTTTAACCTCTTCAAGGACGAGAATGAGCGCAGGGAGAAAGTTTATAGAGCATTGAACGACGTAGGCCTTCTGGAGGAACATGCCGAACGCTATCCCCACGAATTCTCCGGCGGCCAGCGTCAGCGCATCTGCATAGCCCGGGTATTGGCCATGGAACCCAAGTTTATCATAGCCGATGAGCCTATTTCCGCACTGGATGTTTCCATACGGGCTCAGGTCCTCAACCTCCTCCACGATCTAAAAAAGGAGAGGGGGCTATCCTATCTCTTTATCGCCCACGATTTAACCGTTGTCCGCTATTTTGCCGACAGAATAGCCGTTATTCATCAGGGTGAGCTCAAGGAGTTGGCCTCCACCGAGGAACTCTTTGCCAGACCACTTCATCCCTATACCCGCTCCCTGCTCTCGGCCGTGCCCATGCCCGATCCGGATGTGGAAAAGCACAAGAGCCTTTTAGTCTACGATCCCGGGGTGCATGATTACTCCAGCGAAGGACCCTCCTGGAGGGAAGTCTTCCCCGGGCATTTCACGCTGGCCAATGCCAAGGAAGCCGCCGAATACAAGGCCATGTATTCTTAATACGAAAAGTCCGATTCTCCTATAAACTCCCGCAAGATGGAATCCTTGGGCACATACTGGGCAGGAATGGGGGCAAAATTGTCCAGGAAAGCCTCAATGCGTCTGGCCTCGGCATATTCGGGCATGGTGGGCTTGATAGTATCCAGCAGCGGATCGGCGAAGACCTTGAGCACTCCCAGTTCGTAATCCAAGGCGGAGTTGAATGCGTCATCGGCGGAGTTTTGGAAGGGGAAGATATTGCGCCGCTCCCCCCGCTGCACAGAAGGCCACATGGACAGGGTAGCCAGGGCGCTGTGGCCCCTGAAATAATAATCTCTCACCATGCGCCGTAGTAATCGATAGTCCGTGGTGCTGATCCTGTTATGATCGTCCAAGTTCAGCTGGGTCAAAGCGGATACATAGATCTTGAACTTGGAATCATTGGGGATTTTAGGTGTGAGTTCGTCGTTCAGCCCATGAATACCTTCCAGGATCAGCACCTCGTGGCCAGAAAGTTTTAGTATCTTGCCGGAGCTGCGCCGAGTGCCCGCCTTAAAGTCGTAGATGGGCATTTCAACTTCCTGGCCATCGAACAGCCTGAGTAAAAGCTCGTTGAGATAGCTGACATCCAAAGCCTTGAGCGACTCGAAATCCGGCTTGCCATCCTCATCCAGGGGAGTTTTGGACCTATCAATGAAGAAATTATCCAACTCAATCGGGATAGGCTCAAAACCCAGTACCTTGAGCTGGATGGCCAGTTTCTTGGAGCTCGTCGTCTTGCCCGAACTGGATGGTCCAGCGATGAGCACAACCTTCACATGGTCAGACTTCCGGGCGATCGCCTCGGCCGTGGAGGCAATTTTTTTATTCTGCAGGGCTTCGGCCACCATGATGTAATCCTTGATGCCTCCAGAAGCATAGAGACGGTTGAGCCTACCTACAGAGCCAATGCCTAGGACCCGGCCTCTTTCCTTATACTCCTCAGAAATCTTGTACAGGATGGGTACATCTTCGAAGGGATCCAGCCTATCGGGGCTATCTTTATGGGGGTATCGCAGAAGCATTCCGCCATGGTAGGGGATGAGTTCCCAGATGGATAAGAAGCCGGTGGAACTTACCAAGGTATGAATATGAAGATCCCTGAATCCTGCACATTCATTCAAGGCAATCTGGGGCTCGTTGAGGTTTTCCACCAGCGCCAGGGTATCCAGCTGTCCCGAATTCCTGAAGTAGTCGCAGGCGGCCTCCCATGGCCAGTTTTCCACTTGGATAGGGGAATTATCTGCGGTAAGGCTCTTCATGCGTTCGCTAAGAGCTTCGGCTTCCTTCGCCGTCAAAGGCTGCTCGTCGGCGTAGTAATGATAAAAGCCGGCTCCAATAGCCATGCCTGCTATGAGCCTTCGCTCTGGAAATAACTGACGGGAGGCTATGGCTAGAAGAAGGCAGAGGGATCTGCGATACACCAGAGCTCCGGAGGCTGAATTAGTATACACAGGCTTAAGCCTGCAATCGTTTTTCAAAACCGCAACAAGCGATTTCAGCTCATTGTTCACCAGAGCGGCCACCAAAGGCGTATCCAGCTTCTCTCTCCCCGCCAGCGCATCGATCACGTGTACTCCGGAAGGAAAGGAGGACGATTCCCCGGACTCATAAGTAACAGTAATCTGAGCCATTAATACACCCCTTCTGTTTGACCTGATAAGCCGGTAAACGATACAATAAAACAAAGCAGCGCACTAGAGCGCGGTAACAGGAGCAATGATGAATAACGAAATACCGGTTCGCAGCCAAGTCAAACACAGTGATACATGGAATCTCTCAGCGCTCTTTAAATCAGACCAAGCCTGGGAGGATGGGCTTAAGCAACTCCTTGCCCTTCAAGGCAAAATTGAGAAGTCCAGAATCGGTTTCGCCGAATCCGCCGAAAACTTTCTAGCCCTTCTACGCGCGTATGAAGGCTATCTGATTCTAGATGAAAGGCTGGCCTACTACGCAGACCTCAAAACCACCGAGGACGAGGGTGATAGCGACGCGAGGGGACGCTTAGCCCGCTATATCGGCATCGCGACGGCAGGGCAGGCCGCCTGGTCCTGGCTTGTACCCGCAATTCAAGCGTTGCCCCAAGCTTTTGTCGATGCTTGCCTGAAAAACAAGACCTTCGCCGCGTACAGGGTTTTCCTCACCAAACTCCTGCGCTTCAAGCCCCATATCCTCTCCGAGAAAGAAGAAAGAATCCTTGCCCTCCAAGCCGAGACCAACAGGGTCCCCCAGGAAACCTTCGGAATCCTCACCAATGTGGATTTCGACTTCGGCAAGATCCAGACTCCCCAGGGGCTGGTGGCCTTGAGTCAATCCAGCTTCGCCTCATTAATACGAACTCCAGACAGGAACATCAGGCGTCGAACCTATATGAAATTCTATTCTGCCTATGATGCCCACAAGACAAGCCTGGCCAGCCTTTACGCAGGATCGGTGAAGATGGACAAGTACCAGGCCCAGGTACGGAACTATCCCGGAGCCCGGGCTCAAGCCCTCTTCCCGGACAATGTGCCCGAGGCTGTGTACGACAATCTGGTGCAGACGGTGAACGACAATCTTCCTGTCCTACATGAGTACTATGAAGTGCGCATGAAGGCCTTGGGATTGAAAGAACTCAGGCACTACGATGTCTATGTTCCCTTTGTATCTGAGGCTAAGAGCAGGCACAGCTACCAGGAGGCGGTGGACATAGTCTCCAGTGCCCTGGCTCCCTTGGGGCAGGATTATGTGTCCACCCTCAGGTCGGGGCTTTTGGGCGGCTGGGTGGATCGCTACGAAAATAAGGGCAAGCGCTCGGGGGCCTTTTCCGCGGGCAGCTATTCCGGCGAACCCTACATTCTCCTCAACTACAAGGAAGATGTGCTCAGCGACGTCTTCACCATGGCCCACGAAGGCGGCCATTCCATGCATTCCTGGCACTCGGCCAGGAGCAATCCATTCCTCTGCTACAATTACAGCATATTCGAAGCCGAGGTAGCCAGTACTTTCAACGAACAGCTTCTTTTTAAGTACCTCTACGATAAATCCAATTCGGAACAGGAAAGAGCATCCCTTCTCTCCACCAGGATAGACGGAATGCTGGGCACCCTTTTCAGGCAGACGATGTTCGCCGAGTTCGAAACCCTCAGCCATAAAATGCTCGAAGCAGGTGAAGCCCTTACCCTGGAAGCATTAAGAGCCCAATATCGCAAGCTTTTGGAGAAATATTTTGGCCCTCTCATGAAGCTGGAGAAGGTCTCCGATCTGGAAGGCCTCAGGATTCCCCACTTCTACAATGCCTTCTACGTCTACAAGTACGCCACCGGAATCTCCGCCGCCGTCGCCTTATCCGAGCGCGTACTCTCGGGTGGAGAAAAGGAACGCAAGGATTATTTTGCCTTCCTCGCTTCCGGCGGCTCGCGCTTCCCCTTGGAGGCACTTAAAGTTGCAGGTGTGGACATGGCCAACCCTCAACCCGTGCGCGCTGCCTGCGCCAGATTCGCTTCCGATGTAAAGGCGCTCAAGGAGATACTCAAGCTCTAAAAGGATATTTTCGCAGAAGAAAACCTAAAGAAAGAATTGTGTAATTTTAAAATTAGGTGATTCTCTAAAGAAGACCCATTTTCCCCAGAACGATGCTCGTAGCCGCTAATGCGGCTGTTTCGGTTTTTAGAATTCGCCTGCCTAATGAACAGGCGGTAAAACCCTGGGATTGCAATGTATCCATCTCTTCGTCTGTCCAGCCCCGTTCGCTGCCTATGGCCAGCCAGATAGGAGCGCCCAACGTTGAAAAATCGGTCAGGCGAGGAAGGCTCTCGCCGGGATGGAATACTAACCTATCGGTTTTATGCCTAATGCCATCGGATGAGGTAACCGGGTTGATATTAATATGATCGGCTACTAAAGGTACTGTTGCCCGAGACGCAGTTTCGCCCTGCGAGCTTGCGCCGCGTTGTGCGGCATCTATGGCATCTATTGCATCGCAGGCTCGAGAAAGGCTCCAGAAACATTCCACTGAAGGAAGTCTAGGGTTTCCAGCCTGCATGGCGCCCTCAATCAGGTGGGTTTCGAAATCTCTGGTTCTGAAGAATGAAGATTCGGCATAGGATTTTTCTCCCAGAGCGCTCAGGGTAAACCAAATTCGCGCAACGCCAAGGCTCGTGAGGTCTTTGAGGATTCTTCCTGCCTGTATAGGCCTGGGAAAACCCATGAGAATATTAACAGGATAGAGAGTGGGAGCTTGTGATTCAGCCTGGTAGTCCAGGAGAAGGGCATCAGCGGCAAACTTCTTTATTCGGGCGCTTCCCAAGCTACCATCGGAGCATCCTGCGGCAATTAGATCCCCTTCTTTTTTCTTGAGCACCCGGACAATGTGGTTATAGCGCACATCGCCCCTCTGAAGAGGATGCCCTAGTTCATCCTTCTTCAGATAGAGAATATTCATGCGAGAGGATCCACATCGGCTTGGTAATCTACGCCGGGAATTCCAAAACCGTGAACTCTCAAGAAGTCTGATTTAAAGCCTTCAATATCTGCGAGCCTGGTCAGGTTTTCCTGATCGATTTGGTTCATCAGTTCGAGTACTTTATACTGGATTGAATCTCTCATCTCCAGCTCATCCAGACGTATCCTGCCTTCGCTGTCCACGGGCACGGGCTTCCCGGGCGCTGCGTAAAGCCGTTCGGCGAATAGCCTCCCCATTTGATCCAGGCAGTCCTCATGACTTCCGTCTTCCTTCATCACCTTGAAGAGAACCGAGACATAGAGGGGGATTACGGGGATTACGGCGCTGGAACGGGTTACCACAGCCTTGTTGATAGAGACGAAGGACTGAAGTCCAAGTCCTTTGTAGCGCGCGTTGAGCGATCTGGATGCGCGCT
>CAZHSK010000028.1:0-13897 GCA_964535235.1 uncultured Treponema sp.
CACGTTTCCCCTCCCTCATACCCTCCCTCTAGCGCATACCCGGAACCTGCCGCACGTAAGCCTATGAGGCCTTGATGAGCCTTTAGGCTTACAGGCACTGAGGCTAGCTGGATGCCCCCGAAACGGCCTGCCAACTCGGCGGATGCGGAAAAAGAGGATAGATCGTCGCTTATGGAGGCCTTGAGCTTAATGGCCTGGATGAAGAGTTCATCATCTCCCAGGGATGGGTCGCGAACAAACAGGAGCGCCGTGGGAATTAGGGCCTCCGGAATTCCGGAAAGGCTGGATAGCTGAAATGAGGATAGAGAGGCGCAAATAGAGCTTCCGTTTTCCAGGGCGACGAATATGGAAGCTCCCGTTATGTCCAGGACAAGGCGGGGAAAAGCTCCGGAAGAATCTTGGGAAAAAAGCGAGGAAATTTTTTCGATTACTTCCTTGTCACGGGGCATGCGGATATCCAGATCCAGTTCTCCTATATCCACATGGCGCAGCACATCGGCGGGCGAGCCAAAAAACGCGGCCCAGAGATCCAGCCTTGCCCTCAAATCGGAAATTGCCAAGACACGGCGCCTTAGTACGGCGCCGTCGCTGCGCTGTTCGTTAAAAATTTCCACTCCATGGAAGGCGAGCCTGGCGGGAAAAGCGAAAGAAGCTTGGGAGTAACCAAGGCTCAGGCCGGTACGCTTATAAAAATATTCCTGGGCAGACTCCACGGCCAGTTCGACTCTTTGTTCGACCTTCATGCGGAGAAGAGGTAGGGCATAGAAATTCATGACCCCCGCGAGGGATATGGCGACGAGAGTTGCGAGAATCCATGCTGCCCTTTTCCGTGCTGTCATCAGGTTCCTGCGTAGAAATAGTGATTCAAGGCGTATATACTAGCATATCATGAGGCTCCACGACACCGATTCCAGGCTAAAAAACTTCATTGTTCTCGAAGGCATAGACGGCTCGGGAACCAGCACCCAGATGAAGGCTCTGGAAGACTCAATGAGTAAACAGCGAATACCCCATTTGATTACCGCAGAACCCACTTCCAGACCCGAAGGTCTTCTCATTCGGAGAATTTTGAAGGGAGAACTGGATGCCGACCCGGGTACCGTGGCCTACCTCTTCGCCGCCGACCGGCACCAGCACCTTCATGGCAAGGACGGTATCCTCGAAGCCCTGGAATCGGGCAAGATCGTCATCAGCGATCGCTATGCCCTCTCCAGCCTGGCCTATCAGGGCAGCACCTGCGGCAAGGAACTGCCTTCCTACCTCAACGCCCAGTTTCCTCCCCCAGGCCTCACGATATTTTTCAGGATAGACCCGGAGCGCTCCCTGAAGCGCCTTAGCAGTAGGGCAAGTCTTGAAATTTATGAAAAAATGCATATGCAAAAGCTTGTAAGCCTCGCGTACGAATCCATTGTTGAGGAAAAACGAGCCCAGGGATGGAATATCGAGATACTGGATGCTGAAAGGTCAGTGGCTGAGGTGACAGATAGGCTTTTCAGTCTTATCGAAGCCCATACAGGCCTTGCACTGGCTAGATGATCAGCATGGCATCGCCATAGCTGAAAAAGCGATACCCGGAAAGAATTGCCTCTCTGTAGGTGTCCAGAATGAGTTCCCTGCCAGCAAAGGCTGAAACCAGCATGAGAAGTGTGGAACGGGGCGTGTGAAAGTTTGTGAATAAGCTGTCCACAACTTTAAATTCATATCCCGGATAAATAAAAATATCGGTGCTGGACAGGCAGGAGGGGAGTCCCGATTTCGCCCAGGCCGATTCAAGAGTTCTCGCGCTGGTGGTTCCAACCGCCACCACCTTGCGCCCCTCGGCCTTGGCCATGTTGACCGCCTTGGCGGTCTGCTCGGAGATAGAATACCACTCGGAGTGCATGGTGTGAGCCTCTATTTCCTCCACCCGCACGGGAAGGAAGGTGCCCAGCCCCACGTGAAGGGTTATCCACTCCATCCCGATTCCGGAAGTACTGAGGGAAGCGAGTATTTCTGGGGTAAAATGAAGCCCCGCCGTGGGCGACGCCGCCGAGCCAGTCACTCTGGCATAGACCGTCTGATAGCGCTCGGCATCGCTTTGCTCATCATCTCGCTTGATGTAGGGCGGCAAGGGGATATGCCCCTGGCGATCCAGATACTCATCGCCAACAGCCCTATCGAATTCCACGATTTTCTCCCCTCCGGACAGCTCATCGACTATAGTGCCGCCAAGCCCTTCGGGGAATAAATAGCGTTTCCCAGCCCTCTGCTTCCTGGCCTTGCTCGTCATGGTAACCCAGGAAAGCGAGGACGGGCCCGCGGCAAAGGCTCCCGAGGAAGGATAGAGAAGGAGAAACTCCACCTTAGCCCCCGTGTCGGACGCGATGCCGTATATCCTGGCCTTTCGCACCTTGGAATCATTGAAGACCATGAGATTGCCGGGTTCCAGGAAGGAGGCAAGATCCTTTACAAAGGCGTGGGTTCGATTTCCGCTGGCCCTGTCCAGAACCAGAAGCCTGGAGGCTCCCCTGGTTTCAGGAGGATACTGGGCTATCAGCCTTTCGGGAAGATCAAAATTGAAGTCGTCCGTTTTCAATGCTGTACTCCATGCCGAGGTGCTTGTAGGCTTGGGCTGTGGCGATTCTCCCCCTGGGGGTTCTGGCGACGAGACCGGCCTGGATTAAAAAAGGCTCGTAATAGTCCTCGAGGCTGTCCACCCCTTCCCCCACGGTGATGGCCAGGGTTTCGGCTCCCACCGGACCTCCTCCGTACTTGAGAATGATGGCCTTGAGAATCTCCCTGTCCAATCTCTCCAGGCCGAGTTGGTCTACCTCCAGCCTGGCAAGACCCTCCCGTACCACCTCGATATCCACCGCATCCTTCTGGGCTACCTGGGCAAAATCGCGCATTCGCCGCAGAAGGCGGTTGGCGATTCTGGGCGTTCCCCGGGAAGTGGTAGCCAGAAGTTTTACCGCGTCCTCCCTGATTTCTATTCCAAGGATGGCGGAGGAGCGGCGGATGACAAGTTCCAGTTCGTCGGCTCCGTAGTAATCGAATCGTAGGGAAATGCCGAATCGGCTGGCCAGGGGGGCTGATACCATGCCCGCCTTGGTGGTGGCCCCGATTAAGGTAAAAGGGGGCACGGGCACTCGTACGGTTCGCGCGGCAGGGCCTTGGCCTATTATCCAGTCCAGCTCGAAATCCTCCATGGCGATGTAGAGCATTTCCTCGATAGCGGGCTTCAGCCTGTGAATCTCGTCTATAAAGAAAACCGAGCCAGGCCTCAACGTGGTGAGAATCCCCGCCAAATCCTTGGGTTTCTCAAGAGCCGGGGCGCTGGTGGGCTTGAAATCCGCACCCATCTCCGAGGACACCACCAATGCCAGGGTAGTCTTGCCCAGTCCCGGTGGACCCATGAGAAAGAGATGGTCCAGGGCCTCGTTCCTCTCCCTGGCAGCCCGAATGAATATGGAAAGGTTTTCCTTTATACGAGCTTGGCCCTGGAATTCGGAGAGCAGATGAGGCCTCAGGGATGATTCCCTCTCATCCTCTCCCGGATCGTAGTAGGGGTCCATCGTACTGGTTTTCCTCAGGCTCTCCTCTCCGCTCTCGCGCTTCTTCTTCATTTGGAGCCCCCGGAGGATAGCTCGAGAAGAGCCTGCCTGAAGAGCTCACCCTCTCCCTCCTTACCGGGCGGAACCTGTCCCGCCTTGGCCCTTACCACCTTCTCCGCCACTCTTCTGTCGAAGCCCATATCTGCCAGTGCAACGACTATGTCGTCCCAGGGAGAGGCCGAAGCGCCATAGTGGCCTGATTCGTCCAAGTCCACCAGCTTGCCCTTGAGAGCGAGGACCATTTTCTGGGCTAGCTTGGGGCCAACTCCCGGAATCCTCTGCAGCATGGCCAGATTTCCCCCATCCAGGGCTGACTTGAGTTCCTGGGGGGAGATGCCTGATAGGATTTTCAGAGCCTGTTTGGGGCCAATCCCCTCCACCTTGGTGAGGTCCAGAAAAAGACCTCGTTCGGCATCGGAGGGGAAACCGAACAGTCTCATTCCCTCGTCCCAGTGCTGGAGCCAGACATACACTTCCACGTCGGCACCGATGGAGCCAAAGAAGGCAAGAGTTCTGGCGGGAACCGAGATGTCCCACTCGATGCCCCCGGTGAGGACGTGGATGGAATCGTTAGAGCGGCCTGAGAGTTTACCTAGTATTCGATTGAACATTACTAGGAGTATAGCAGTTGGAAGGCCGGGAGGGCCAGTGTTTATGCCTATTATGCCACGCTAAATGCTCGAAAGCCCGGCCGGTCCTTCGAAGTGGGCTCTGCAGATCGCGGCAGCCAGCGCATCGGCTGCATGATCGGGCTTGGGGGACTCGGCGAGGCCGAGGAGAACACGCACCATCTCCTGCACCTGGTTTTTATCCGCCCGGGCCGTGCCTGTCACGGACTTCTTGATGGCGTTGGGAGTGAATTCAGCCAGGGGTACGGAGGCTTGGCGAAAGGCCAGTTTGATGACACCCCTGGCTTCGGCCACAGGGAGGGCCGAGCTGACGTTGCGGAAAAAGTAGAGATCTTCTATGCCCCCAAGCAGAGGCTTGTAGGTGAGAAGCAATTCTAGTATTCCCGAATGAATCTGTTGGAGCCGGAGATCGGAAGGGTCTGTGGATAAGGTCTTGATGCAGCCATGGCAAATGTGCCGCAGCCTGCCTCCCCTGCCGGCGGCAATTACGCCATAGCCCAGGGAGGCAATACCGGGATCTATTCCTATGATGAGAAGTTCAGATTCCTTGACCGATGTGCCAAGGTCTGACTTCCCTGGGCGGATCATTCCTTACTCTTCGCCTTCGGGAAGCTCCACATTGTGGTAGACGTTCTGGACGTCCTCGTTCTCCTCGAGTCTTTCAATGAGTTTCTGGACCTTGCCGGCGGTATCGGGATCCACATCGATGTAGACATCGGGGATCATGGATATTTCGGCTCCCAGGGTTTCAAAATTCTTGGCATTCATTGCGTTCAGTACCGATTCGAAACCATTGGGATCGGTATATACCACCAGGGTTCCATCTTCATTGACGACATCGTCGGCCCCTGAGTCCAGCGCCGCTTCCATGATCTGATCTTCGGTATAGGTTTCACCGTCGTAGGAAAGGATGCCCTTGCGCTTGAAAAGATAGGACACCGAACCGGAGGTGCCCAGATTGGCTCCCGAACGGGTCAGAAGATTGCGGATTTCAGCCGCCGCCCTGTTCTTGTTGTCGGTCAGCACTTCGATGAGAAGAGCTCCGCCGCCCGGTGCATACGCTTCGTAGGTGAGCTCCTCGTAAGTGGAACCTTCCAGCTCTCCGGTACCCTTCTTTATTGCCCTGTCGACGTTGTCCTTGGGCATGTTAGCCGCCCTGGCCTTGAGCACGGCGGTTCGCAGTCTTGGGTTACCGTCGGGATCGCCCCCGCCCATCCTGGCAGCAATGGAAATTTCCTTGATGAGCTTGGTAAACATCTGACCGCGCTTAGCGTCGGCAGCTCCCTTCTTGTGCTTTATGGTCGCCCATTTACTGTGACCGGACATGCTTGTTCTCCTTGTTTCCAACTGTAGACAAATGACGCAAAACCATACCACGTGGGCAATTTTACTGTCAACTACATAGCGTTGATCGCGTTGGTTATTGCGTGATAGTTGTGCGCTTGTCGCGCTTCCGGTTTCAGCCCTAAAAGTGCGTCAATCCTTCAATCGCACCATGGTTTTTCCGTAGCCACCTTCTTCTGGCCGGGCGAAATGGTAATCCTCCACGGCAGGCTGTTTATTCAAGAATTCATGAATGCCCCGGCCCAGGACTCCCTCCCCTGTTCCATGGAGGATAGAGAAAAGTCGCAAACCCTGAAGGCTTGCGGCATCTATCTGCCGCTGCACCGCATCGAGGGCCTCCAGGAGCCTGAAGCCCCTCAGATCCAGTTCGAATTTAGCCCTTGTACTGGACCCATCCTCCGAAGGAGCCAATTCGACCGCATAGCTGGGACTCGCCCTGTTTTTTTTGCGGCTGGGGCTGAGTTCTCCGGCGGAGACGGTCAGCTTCAAGGATCCCAGCTCAATCAGCCATCGATCCGAAGATGCCTTTCTAAGCGCGATTGCCTGACGACGCTTGGGACCGTAGAGCACCTCATCGCCCTCCTCGATATCCCTGGATTCTGGTATTGGTTCATCCTCCCCGTCGGGCATATCTTCCAGTAATCGCTCTTCTTCTTCCAAGGCGGCGCTCTGGTTTTCCGCAACCTCGGACAGACGGGCAAGAAAGTTCTTGGCTTCCTTCACCTTCTCCTGATCGCCCGAGGACTCCCTCAGCTCACGTACGAGGTTCTCCAGGGTTTTTCTGCTCTCCTTCAAGAGGCCTGTTAGATCGGCCAAGCCCCTGTGCCGCAACTGGAGCTCCTGCTGCTTTAGCCTTAGGGCTTCCAGGTCCAGCCTTCGCCTGTCCTCGGCGGTGGACTTGATCCGCCTCTCCTGCTCGCGTTCCATGCGCTCTAGCGCCCTATGTTTTTCGTTGAGGCTTTTTACCAGTTCCCCGATGTCGCTGCGCTCTTCGTCTAGATAGCCCCTGGCTGAATTTACGATGGATGGTGGAAGCCCCACCTGAGAGGCGATTTCCAGCGCCCGGCTCTCCCCTGGGATGCCCATCACGATGCGATAGGTGGGAGCCAGCTTTGTGGAATTGAAGTCCATGGAAGCGTTGAGGCAGCCGGACTTGGTATAGCCGTAGTTTTTCAGAATTCCGTGATGGGTGGTTACGATCGTGAGGGCACCCGAGTCCAGAAAATGATCCAGAAGCCCCATGGCCAAGGCGCAGCCCTCTTCCGGGTCGGTGCCAGCACCCAGTTCATCCAGAAGCACCAGGCTTCTCGGCCCCGCATTGGAGGCGATGTGGGCTATCACCTTCATGTGGCCGGAAAAGGTGGAGAGTGACTGATCGATGGACTGTTCATCGCCGATATCCACGAGCACCGAATCGAACACCGGAAGAAAGCTGCCCTGGGCCAGAGGGAGAGCCAGGCCGAACTGCCTCATCAAGGCAAATAGCCCTATAGTCTTAAGCGTTACGGTTTTGCCACCGGTATTGGGGCCGGTAATTATAAGCATCCTGGTCTGACTGGGCAGATCTACGTCGATGGGAACCGCCCTGGAACCCAGGAGAGGATGTCTGGCCCTCCAGATAGTCATGCCCGAGTCCTTGAACTCCGACTGATGCAGTTCCTCCCTGTGTGACTGGAGAGCCCTGGCGAGGATTTGATCCAAGTAGGCGAGGCTGTTCCTGGCTCGGCAAATTTCCCTGTAATGCACTCTCAGGGCATCGCTGGTTTCCCTGAAGATCCGCAAGATTTCCGATTTTAGCCTCGCGTCCAATTGAACCAGTTCGTTGTTTTTTTCCACCAAGGCCTCGGGCTCGATAAAAAGCGTCTGGCCAGTGGCTGAAACCTCATGAACTATGCCCCGGATGCGTCCCTTGAAGTTAGCCCTTACCGCCAGGACAGTCCTGCCGTCCCGCTGAGTAGGCTCCTCGGATTGAAGCGCGGCCTTCAGCTCGGGTTCCCGCCCGTAGGAGGAGGCAAGTCTTAGCAATTCCCTGTTTTTCCTTCCTATCGCTTCCTTCAGCCGCCTTAGTTCGGGCAGATCTCGTAATTCTCCGTTGGGATCCAGGACATTGAATATGATTTTGTATACATCATGAATCTTGGGGGCCTGTTCCATGATGTTTTGAGCCGAATACTGAGCCCAGGTTTCAGCCAGCCTCAGGGGGTCATAATCCTGGGAGTCGGGCACTAGCACTGGCTCGGCCTCCATATTCGCCCTTTTGCGAGCAGTGATCTTCTCTTTACCTGCGCGAGCCGCAGGAGCCCAATCGGCTTTAGCCAGGTAGGCGAGGAGGCTTTCAAAGCTCCTGCTCCAATGGGCAAGGGAGAGCAATTCTTCTCTTTCCAGGCTGCTCCCCGGCCTCGCAAGACGTTGTAACGCCGTATCGATGGGCGGAAAGCTAAGATCGGGCAGGGATGACTCGGCCGCGCGCTGGCTAAGTAAATTTACATCGTTTGCGAAGGAAGCCAGGGCTTGGGCGTCATCGATGGGAATGGAAGCGAGCACCAAGGATCTCCCTTCCTCTGATAGACAGTAGGAAGCCAGGTTCTCGCGAATTCGGGGAAAATCCAGAAGTGCTAGGCTGTGTTCGTCGTTCAAAAACATGGGTGCATTTTAATAAAGATCCTCATCCCCGTCGAGTTCTTCCAAACCCGATAGAGTGCGGTTGGAAGCTCTTGCCCTGGGAAGGGATCTGGACCTTCTACCCGGATCTCTCACCCCCGAGCGCTTCCATTCTGCAGGAAGGCTGAGTTCTTCCCTGATCCTCAGGTAACTCTCATAGCGATCGGGATGAATTGCCCCCTGCTGGACAGCCTCTCGAATGGCGCAGCCTCCTTCTTCACCGTGCGTGCAGCGGGAACCCAGAGCACAGTCGATCACGAGATCGGACATCTCCGGAAAGCAGAAAGCCAGTTCATCCGGTGGAATGCCCCTCAAGGCCAGCCTGCGGATACCCGGGGTATCGATGATGCGAAAGCCTCGGGAGGCCATGATGAGCTGGGCCATGGTGGTGGTATGCTTTCCCCTGTCGTATTTTTCGGATACATCGGCCGTCTTTTGGGTTAAGCCTGGTACCAGGGCATTAAGGATGCTCGACTTGCCCACCCCCGATTGTCCGGCAAACACGACCGTCTTGTCCGGAAGCCGGGCCGCCACTTTATCCAGGCCCTCCCTTCTGGCTGCAGAACAGCGCAACACTCCGTAGCCCAGGCGTTCGTAGTCCCGGAGCCTGAGTTCAATATCAGGCGCTAGGCCCAGGTCAATCTTGTTCATGAGAATTAAGAAGGGCGAGCCCGCCCGCTCGGCCAGTACGGCCATCCTGTCTATGAATCGAGGCCTGAAAGGAGGCAGCTTGGGGGATGTCACGCAAACCACCAGGTCGAGGTTGGCGGCAATGGCCTGGTCGGCCCTGCCCTTTTCGTTATAACGGCCAAAGCTGTTGCGTCTGGGATAGAGCTTGAGTATGAGCCCCCTATCCTCTCCGGCAGGCTCGGCTTCCACCTCATCCCCCGCAGTCAAGCCATTATAGCTTCCATTGAGCGTCTTGATCCGTTTGCCCTTGAGAGAACAGAGTCTTTCTTTTCCGTCCTCGAAAAGAGCCATGGCCAGGTTGTTGGAGGAAAAAAGGATGGTGGCCTTCATGCGGCCATTCCTTCGGTTTTTTTGTGTGGGCTTCGCATCAAAGTCTTTCAGGAGGCCCGAGACCGAAGCTCGATGCCCAGCGGTAATAGGAAGGGTCGAAGGGCGGATCACTGCTCAAAAGAAAACGCCCCTTGGGCGGTAGGGAAGCCGCCTCTATGCCGGTTTCCCCATTCTGGGGCAAAAGCTGTTTCACCCTGTTTGCAACTCCTTCAAGAGAGTCGACTATCTTGAGTCTCGTGGCGCCCAGGGCAGCGGCACAGGCGGAAATATCGTCCTGGAGATAAAGAAAATGGGTACAGGCCAGGATTACCCTGTCAATTTTTTGGTCAATGAGCCTACGTACATAGGGTTCCACCGCGATTCTTCTTTCTTGGGTATCGGAGTCCAGATATCGGCGTTCCACAAAGCTTACCAGATCTTGGGCCGGAAGTTTGAGCACCGATGTCTCAGAGGCGTATCGGGCTATGAGATCGTCCAGGTAGGGGTCTTCTATCGTCCTCTGAGTGGCCATCACCGCAATACGGCCCGTCGGACTCTCCTCGGCGGCCGGCTTAATGGCCGGCACCGTGCCGATTATGGGTAAGTCGGGATTGGCGCTTCTCAGCGTCTTAAGCCCTATCTGGCTGGCCGTATTGCAGGCGATTACCATGAGATCGGGCAGGAGGAGGGCTCGCAGGCGCCTGGTTCTGTCCAGGAGTATCGCTTCCACTTCGGAAGGCTTCTTGGTGCCGTAGGGGAAGCCGGCATCATCGGCCAGGTAGTGAAGACAAGCCCGGGGCAGGAGTTCCCTGGACCGGCGCAGATAGGGCAAGCCGCCTACGCCCGAATCGAGGAAGACGACAACTTTGGCTTGAGTGTGGGAAATCATAGCTTAAAAAGGGCGTCAAAAGCCGACTTGGCGGAGTCGGCCTGGGATTTGTCCCCAGCCGCCGAGTTGTTCTTTTTACCCACGGTTCTGTCCAGACTGAACCATTCGCAGAAATTAGCCCTGTGCTTGTCCGCTACCGGAGAATCCACGGTTTCAGCGCAGTCGTAATGGGCGCCGGGCTTGTAAAAGCGGCACATCACGCATACATGGAGTTCGGCCCCGCAGGCCGGACAGAGATCCCTGAACCCTACCCTGATTCCCTGGGGCAGGGATTCGCCGCACTTTAAGCACATGTCTCATTCTATACTCCGCCGCCTTCTGGATTCAAGCCGAGTCGGCCTTGTCCCCCTCAGGCTGATAGTGTAGCCTAGAGCTATGTACAGAAGGAGCATCTGCACGGCAAAGGATTGCGGTACAACCGCCTTCGCGGGAACTCTTTATTGCCGCAGCCATCTTGCCGATCCGGAGACAGCGGCTAAAAACCTCGTAGACCGGCTCTGCGCCGAAGGCAATGCCATCAATGTGGATTTTTCCGATATGACCATAAACGGAGCCGATTTTTCACGGATGCGTTTCGTGGGTTGCCGGTTCAGGAATGCTACCATCTCCCACAGCCTTTTTACCGGGGCATCATTCAGACTCTGCTTTTTCGACACTGCCTTGATCGACTGCTGCGACTTTTCCGGCGTGGATATGGACTTCTGCTCCTTGGGGGACACGAGCATATTTGATTGCAGTTTTGAAAACTCGGAACTCATCCATGTGAATTTCGACGGAAGCAGGATTCGGGAGAGCACCTTCTCCAGCTCCAATCTCTACGATTCCCGTTTTATCCTCTCTGAAATCGATCATAGCCGCTTCGAGGACTGCGACCTGAAGCGCGTGTTCTTTATCCCCGCCTCCTCCAAGGCCGTATCCACCACAGGATCCAACATCACCGAAGCCATCAAGGACCTGGAGCACCTCTACATATGAAAATTTACCAGCACTACTCCATCTATGGCTTCTCCAACGGCTATGTAGTGTGCAACGAGGACAGCATGGAGGCCTTGGTGATCGATCCGGGCGAGGTGACTACCACCATGATAGACCAGATCGAAAGCAAGGCTTACGCCCTAAGGGCAGTGCTCATAACACACAGCCATATTCACCACTGCCGGGGGCTTACCACCCTCATGCGAATCTACGATCCCGAAGTCTACGCCTCCAACACCAAGCTCTTCAAGATTTTATGCAAAAAAGTCCAGGATCAGCTAATCTTCACGGCGGCCAGCTTTCCGGTACAGGCCATTGCAGTGCCCGGCCATTCCCAGGATTCCATCATTTACAGTATAGACGGCTGCCTCTTTACCGGAGATGCATTTCATGCGGGAATAATCGGTAAAACCACCTCGGCCTTCAATGCCAAGGCACTCTACGAGAGGCTCACTGCCAAGCTCGCAGACTACCCCGACGACAGCCTGGTATTCCCCGGTCATGGCCCACCCAGCACCCTGGGCACTGAAAAAAAATTCAACCTGGGACTGAGGGAGGGTTTCGCCGAGAGCATGAGGGCCAGCTACGATTTCTTCGTGTAAACTCTTTTCAAACCAGCCCAGTCGAGATACTGGCTCGCCAGAGCCTTCCAAGACCCCAGGGCGACTACAAGGTGATTGCCCAGGGCAGCTTCGAAAAGTGCATCGATATCTTCATTTTTCATCTCGATCCTGGCCTGGGTTCTGCATAAGCCTTCCTCGTGAGGACTTCCCCTGAGATAGCCTTCGGCTATCCATACCGAATCGAGCCTTGTTCCGCCGATGCGAAGTAGGGTTACCGGACCCTCGGGCAGCGTTCCGCTTATGGCGGCTCCTTTTCCCGATTCAAAATGGCTTCGTATTCCGTAACTTTCTACCAGTGAAAGCGGAACGGTGCAGTGAGCCAGGAGCATGCTTCCCACGCCTCCCTCCAGCTTTTTTATGGCCGAAGGATTGGCCATCCAGGCAGCCTGGCCTGTCAGCAACCTCATCCATCTAAGCGCAATGATGGAGGGCACATCCCCCTCGCAGCCTGAGTCTATGCCTTCTTCAGCCAGTCGGCCCAGGGCATAGCAGCCAGTAGATCCATCCAGGGAGAGAAGATCGAAGCAGCGGAGGGTCAGGGCATCCAGACTTTCTCTTACGGCCAGGGAACGCAAGGCCTTCAGGATAGTCTCCGACTTGCCTAGATCCGAGTCGGAAGCCTCTGCTCTGCGCGCTGCTCCTTGTATGAAGCTTTCGGGAAGCGCATCGCCGACAACCCTGCGCTGGGATTCCATTTCCTCTACCAGTTTCTCGAAGCCCAGCGGTACCAGGGTAGCTCCCCAGGAAGCTCGGACAACTTCGGGGTCCTGCCTTGAGGCAACCAGCCAGGACGAGGGCTCTCCCACGGCGCCAATGCGGCTTTTAGCCATGCCGGCAAAGGTATCGGCCAGCTGTGCAGCGGCGATCATCTCGGCTATGGCTGCCTCGTCGTCGGGACCGGCAATCTGGATTATCCTGGAAGCCCTGCCCTGCTGCTTGGCCCAGGCGGCTATTTCCAGGGCCGCGGGAAGGGAATTGTGCCTACCGTGGGTGAGAAGGACCAGAGGCTTAGGTCTGCCCGCTGCCTCATGAACCGCGAGGCTTTGGATCTTTTCGAGCACCAGGGCTTCCGTTCCCCCCGTGAGTATGAAGAAAAAGGGAAGCGGGGCATCGAAGGACAAGGCCTTCTCTTCTGCGCTCAGGGCTCCCGCACGGGCGAGAAGGGCTTTAAATTCACTGAAGATTCTCCTCACTCCCGATTCGTCATGCAGTGGCGAGGCCACGAGTATGTAGCGAAATTCCATGCTTTCAATCTCCCTTTTTTCGATATCTGAGCCGCTTTCAAAAGTTTCATTTAGGAGGCTGTAAAGAATCCAGTATATCCACGAGGATAGGATTCAGGAGGTCCATGCCCCGGTCATCCAGCCGCAAGAAATCCCCTTCATCCACAAATCGATTCTTCCACTTGTCCATTCCAGGTTTTAAGACAGTATCCAGATCCCTGCCGAAACGTCCGGCGAATCGCCGGCGGCTTAGGCCCTTTCGGGTTCTTAAGCCCATCATGACGGTTTCGAATACTACATCATGCCATTCTATCCAATTCTCGACTTTAGAGGCTTCGGGATCGGCCAGATAGGCGTCCAGGTCTTTGCCCTCCTCGATACGAAGGCAGCCGTAACCCGCGAAGGCTGGGCTTAAAAGGCTATCCGCTGCTTCCGGTTCAGCACCCCCTCTCGCCATGAGACTGGATACTGCCCCACTCCCAATGCCGATATAGGAGTCCATGGACCAATACCGGCCGTTGTGCCGGCTTTCCTTGCCGGGCAGGCAGAAATTGGAAATTTCATAGCGTTCGTATCCCTGATCCTGGAGAAGTCGCTCGGCCTTCTTGCGGGCATCGTAGGCAGCATCCTCGCCGGGGAGCTTCAGTTCCCCCCTCCTCACCCGGGCTTCCAGAGGCGTACCCTTTTCCAGCACCAGATCATAGAGAGAAATATGGCCCAGACCCAACTCAATGAGATAGGACAGGGAATCCAGAAGACTCTCTGTACTCTGTCCGGGAATGGCTGCCATGAGATCTGCGGAGACTTCCAGGCCCGAATCCACTGCCGTACGCAAGGCCTTGGCATTGTCAGCAGCCCTGGCTCTACGGCCGAGGTTTTCCAGTTCCTTATTCGCCATGCTCTGGATTCCCAGACTGATTCTATTCACACCCGAATCCAGCATGGTCTTGAGAGCCTCATC
>CAZHSK010000029.1:0-13503 GCA_964535235.1 uncultured Treponema sp.
AGCGGAGCGAAGATGATCCCTTAAGGGGCTTCGCCGGCGATTTGCGCAAGGAAGTACATCGCAGGCTTTCACCACGCATTATTAAGAGCTATCTGGAGCCCTATCTGGAGCTTGTCCGCAACGGCAACACAGAACCCATCGTCAAAGCTGGCTACGTGGCTCTGCCCATGATGTTCTCCCCCGATGAGGAATCCGAGCATTTCATAGATCTGGCCATAGAGTTGAAGGCGAGACTCAGCTATTTATGGGATTATGACAGTGGGGATATAGCCTCGGTGAAGCATCACTTGAACCAGAATATCGAGGTTTTCGAACGCTGCTTTCTGAAGGCCGAGGTACAGGGTTTTCTAGGCCGGCTTACTCCGGAAAACCTTTCAGATCCCTACCTGGAACTGGATCTCCTGAAACGCTTGGCGAGCTTCAAGCATTTTATGAAGGAATCCCATCGTGAAACGCGGATCGACCTGTACGATTACCTGCTTCTGGATTTATCCCTTGGAAGGCTTGTCTTCCTCTTGGCTAACGATCTGACCAACAATCATTTCGCTGAGGTGACACCCCGCAATTTCAGGGATGCCCTTGGAGTGCTGAGGGAGCTTCTCAATATTTCTTCCATCAAAGGTCTCGCGTTTGGCGATGTTGAACAGCATCAGGAGGAACTGGACGAACTGAGGGAGTCCTCCATGCGGGACTACCTCATGGCCAAAAAACGCCTGGGGGCCATCAGCAACGAACTGCAGCGGTATCTACAGATCGAGATCATCGAGAAGATGAGCGCCGCTCTCAACAGGATATTGCAGGAATACGAACTGCCAACATCCAGGCTGCTACCGGTTAAAACACGGTTTTTCAACAATTTTATCCGCAGAACCCAGATTCATGTCCTCAGCGAATTTTCAGAAAAGGTTTCAGCCGCGGTGGATATGGAATTACAGCGCCAGGCCGACGATATGCGACTCTACGCTAAACTGCCGGCACTATCCGATCTGGAAAACCTCGGACCTGAGGCGTACATCGCTTCCACCTGGGAAAAGCCTGATGAAAGAATTAGGGCTGCCTTGGGAGGCAAGGGCAATAGCCTTCTAGATATGGCCGGCCTGGGACTCAATGTACCGCCTGCATTCATTCTAGGCTACCCTTTTTTCTCCAGCAGCCATGAAGGTGGAAGCCTGGGGGATACGCTTACCAAGATTGTTGACAAAAAACTAGGAGAGCTGGAAGCCCAATGCGGAAGAAAGTTGGGCGATCCCGCTCATCCCCTCATAGTCTCGGTCCGATCCGGAGCTCCCCATTCCATGCCAGGGGTTATGGCAACCATACTGAACGTAGGTCTTGTTCCCGAAGTGAGGTTGGCCCTGAACTTACGTAGGGGAAGCCATCTCACCAATGCTTTATATAGACGATTTTTAAAAAACTGCAGTGCGGCCCTTCACCTGGTGCAAGGGATGGAAACCCCTGGTCCGACAAACCCCGCCGACTATGAGGCTGAAATTAGAGAAATGGAGTCCAAGCTCGTTCGATACTTTGGAGAGAGCTTTTTCAAGGATCCACGCGAACAATTGCTTCGCTGCATCATGCTTGTCTACGACTCCAGAGCAACCCATGCGGTTAGGGCTTACTCTAAAACCCTTCCCAGCTCAGTAAAGACCGAGACAGCCGTCACCGTCCAGAAACTGGTATTCGGCAATCTCAATCCCAAATCCTCCAGCGGCGTGGTGATCACTCGAAACCCCATAACAGGCGATGACGAGCTGTTTGGCGAATTCAAGCCTACTGCCCAGGGCGAAGAGGTGGTAAAAGCCTGCGCCGGTACCCAGGCGATTTCCAGCATGGATCCGGAGCTTGCGGAAAAACTGGAGAAAGGCAAACGGCTTTTAGTTCAGCATTACAAACAGGACTTGGACATTGAGTTTACCGTAGAGAACGGAGAACTCTACTTTCTCCAGGCTAGAGCGGCACGCTTGGGGGCTTTTGCACAATTGGTGGCCGACACGGACCTTCTATCCCGGTCGATCATCGATTTGGATGAGTACAGGTCAAGGATAGACCGCCTGGAGGCAGCGTACATGAGCGCCGCGCTTCCGCGGGCCGATTTCCGCCTGCGGCGCTGGAATCCCCCTCTTTCGGTAGGCGTGCCCATCAACGGAGGGGTCGTGTCTGGAACCCTGGTTATGAGCATGGAGAGACTTAAAGAAGCGGAAGCGCGGCGCGAAAGCGTTGTATACTTCGCCTACACCACTAAGCCTACCGACTTCGATGTGATGCATGTAGCCCAGGCTATTGTCACGGTATACCCCGGCAGGACTTCCCACGCAGCTATAACGGCCATGTCCATGAACAAGCCCTGCATAGTGGGATGCGGCGACATCGAACTGGACTACGAGCGAAAACTCGCCATTTTCCGCGGTTCGGGCTCTACGGTCTTGCGAGAAGGAGAGCGCGTCACCGCCGATGGCAACACTGGGGCTGTCTATAAAGGCGTAGCTCCCATTTCCGACTTCTTCCTCCCCCTGGCTTCGGTGAGCGCCGTGGTGGGACGATGCAGCAGCTCGGCCGAAGCGGTGATTGTGGTACGGGACCTGGTGGAATCGGAGCTGGCTCGTTTGAGCAGGGAAACCAATCTTCGCCGCGCCGGACTGGACAGCATCGAATCTTTCGGCGGGGGCACGGTGCTATTGCGGGTGGATGCCAATGTAAAAATCGATAAAGGGAAGATATCAAGGCAGGAGAGAGTTCTCCAGATGCTGCCTACCCTGGAATCCATTCTTTCCCGCAATGGCACGCCCGTGGTGTGTTCCCACCTAGGCGATCCCGGAGCTGAGGGCGATCTAAGGCTGTCCAGAGAGGATCTCTACGCCCATTTCAGCCTCAAGCCCGTGGCCGACCTTCTTTCATCCCGCTTGGGAGACCGTTTCGTGTTCCATACGCTCAGCGTGGCTTCTTCGGGGCTTCTAATCGGCAGAAAAGATATCGAGCCTCACAAGGTCAATCTCATCGAAAACCTCAGGTTCGCCTCGGGCGAAAAGGATAACGACGATGCCTTTGCCAGGGCTCTTGCCGAGCTTTCGGACGGCTGGTTTATAAACGACGCCTTCAACGTGTGTCACAGGCGCCATGCCAGCATAACAGGGGTTCCCCGTTTCGTGTTCAGAAGGGTCGCCGGCCCACTGGTGGCACGAGAACTGGCCATGCTCGAACACCTGATAGAAAACCCTCCCCGACCCTTTGTGGCAGTATTCTCCGGCAAGGAACTAAGAGCCCAGTTCGGCGTCATGTCCGCCCTCCTTCCCAGGGTGGACAGACTGGTGGTTATACCGCCAGAGTCCCTGATCCAGGCCTCGGCGGAGGGTTCGGAGGGAGAAAGCCTGCCTCCTATCGACTCTCTCCTAGAGTCCCTCAGGGCTGCCGTTTCCGAGAGTCTCCTCATCGTAGGCAATGGGGAGAAATCCCTGCGCAAAGATCTCTCCAGGGCAGCCTCCTGCATCGGGAAGGCCAGGAGCATTCTATGGTCGGGGCCGGCGCGGCTGGATTACCTGGCAGGAGAAAGCGGCTCAGAGAATAAGAGTGAAAGGGATATCCATGTGAGAGCCCTGCACCGTGCGATAGGCGACAAGGCATTTTCAGTGGTATGCAGCGAGGATGAAAAGCAATATGCGGGTCTTCCTTATGAAGGTCTTCATATTTCCACAGGCCCCAGCGCCTTCCTGGAGTTTTTAGAGCGTCTTTCCCTGCCAGGCATCACTGCCTTGGATCCAGCAGTTCCATCGGACTAGACAGCGGAAATAACTAGATCGAAAAACAAGAAGGGCTGTCCGGGATCTTTCCCGGACAGCCCTTCACTCATTAATAGCGATTGCGACTAAAAGCTCAGGACAGCCCCGTTATGAGACCAGTAGTGGTGTCGATATCCATGCCCATATAGGCTGGCACGGAAGGCAGGCCTGGCATGGTGCTGATCTCTCCGGTAAGGGGATAGATGAATCCCGCGCCGGCGGCCAGCCGCAGGTCCTTGACCGGGAAGACAAAGCCCTTGGGCGCGCCCTTTACCGTCGGGTCGTGGGAGAGGGAGAGATGGGTCTTGGCCATGCAGATGGGGAGCTTGTCGTAGCCCAGGGAGCTGAACTTATCGATGGCGGCCGAGGCCACATCGGTGTAGGTTACGCTTCCGGCTCCGTAGACTTCCCGTGCGATGGTTTCGATCTTCTCTTTAATCGAAAGCTCCAGGGGATAGAGGAAATTGGCCTTGGCGGGCACTGCGCAGGCCTTGTCCACCGCTTCGGCCAGCTTGGCCGCTCCGTCGCCGCCCTTTGCCCAGTTGGAGGAGACCACGGCGTCCGAGGCCCCCGCCTTGAGGGCGGCTTCCCGCACCAGGGCATGCTCGGCGGCGCTGTCGGTGGGGAAGGCGTTGATGGCCACCACCGCGGGCAGGCCGTATTTGCCTATAATTTTCAAATGGGCTTCCAGGTTGGCGATTCCCTTTTTAAGCAGATCGAGGTTCTCCTGGGTGTAGGCCGTGGAGAGCGGCTTTCCGGGGGTGACCTTGGGGCCCCCGCCGTGCATCTTGAGCGCCCGTACCGTCGCGACGAGCACTACCCCGTCGGGCATGATTCCCGAGGCCCGGCATTTGATATCCATGAACTTTTCAAAACCCATGTCGGCCCCGAAGCCCGATTCGGTGACCACGTAATCGGCCAGCTTGGTGGCGATCAAATCGGCGACGATGGAAGAGTTGCCGTGGGCTATGTTGGCGAAGGGTCCCGCGTGGACGAAGGCGAGCTGTTCCTCCAGAGTCTGGAGGATGTTCGGCTTGAGGGCGTCCTTCATGAGGATGGTCATGGCGCCGGCGACCTTGAGGTCCTCGGCGGTGATAGCCTTGCCCGACTTGTCCAGGGCCACGACCACACGGCCCAGGCGCTTGCGAAGGTCGTCCAGGCTGGTGGAGAGGGCAAGAATGGCCATGACTTCGCTGGCCACGGAAATATCGAATCCGGTCTCCCGCAAAGGGCCGTTTTCGAGGCCGCCGAGGCCGACCACCATCCTGCGGATGGTCCTGTCGTTCATATCCATTACCCGACGCCAGAGAACGTTGTAGGGATCTATGTTTAGTTTGTGGAGTCCCAGCTTTTCGAAGTAGGAATCCGACCAGCGGCTCTCGTGGTACATGCGGGCATCCAGACCCGCCGCGCAGAGGTTGTGGGCCGCCGATACGGCGTGGATATCGCCGGTGAGATGGAGATTGAAATCAGCCATGGGAACAATCTGGCTATAGCCGCCCCCCGCCGCCCCGCCCTTGATGCCGAAGGTCGGCCCCATGGAAGGCTGACGGATGTTGGCGATAGCTTTCCTGCCTATGACGCCGAAGCCCTGGGTCAACCCCACCGTGGTGGTGGTCTTTCCCTCCCCCAGCGGTGTGGGGGTAATGGCGGTCACATCGATGTATTTCGCGCGCTTAGTCTTGGGCGTAGCCGGGTCGGAAAGGAATTCGAGGCGTACTTTAGCCTTCTGGCTGCCGTAATGCTCAAGAAAGCGCTCCTCAAGGTCATATTTAGCCGCTATTTCGGAGATCGGCTTTATTTCCGCCGCCTGGGCGATGTCGATGTCGGATGGAACCGGACTTTTTCGAACGATTGACACAATTAACCTCCCTGTGCGTCTGGCCTTGCGGGTCCACAGACGCTAACTAAAAAACGACGAGCCCCGGGTTATAAGCCTTGGACACTCGTCGTCTTTTCACGAATAAATGGACAGATCAAAGACCTGCGTACTTCTTCAGTTCGTCGACCACTTCCGGTTTCATCGTAAAGCTGTGCTCGTCATCGGGGAACTTGGACTGCTGGACTTCACCAATATAGTCCTGGATAGCCTTGAGCTGGAAGTCGTAGGCGTTGGCATAGACCTTCACGAACTTAGGGGTAAAGCGCTTGAAGAGGCCCAGGAGGTCGTGGAATACGAGAACCTGGCCGTCGCAATTGACACCGCCGCCGATTCCCACGGTGACGCACTTGACTTTCTTGGTGATTATTTCGGCCAGCTGGCGGGGAATGGCTTCCAGAATCACCGCAAAGACACCCTGCTCGTCCAGGGCGATGGCGTCGTCCAACACTTTCTTGGCAGCGTCCAGGGACTTGCCCTGAACCTTGAATCCGCCCAAGCTTCCGGCGGTCTGGGGGGTGAGGCCGATGTGGCCGAACACGGGAATGCCGGCTTTTACGATAGCGCCGACGGTTTTGGCGAAATCCTGGCCGCCCTCGAGCTTTACCGAGTCGCAGCCGCCGTCCTTGTAAAGGATTCCGGCGTTGGTGATAGCCTGCTCGACGGAGATGTTATAGGACATGAAGGGTAAGTCGCCCACCACATGGGCCCGTTTGACCGCCCTCATGACCGGCTTGGTGTGGCTGAGCATCTCGTCCATGGTGACGGGAGTGGTGCCAGCGTAGCCGAGTTCCACCATGCCGAGGCTGTCACCGACGAGGATGATGTCGATGCCGGCTTCGTCGACGACAAGGGCCTGAGGATAGGAATAGGCGGTGATCATGGAGATCTTCTTGCCTTCCTTTTTCATAGCCGCGAGATCCTGGATTGTCAATTTCTGTACTTCAGCCATACTCCTTCTCCTTTTAAACACCGGTAATCACCGCATATCGATAGTAGTTTATTATAACCGCCAAACAGCAAGCCCGCAAGCTTTCCCGTACGAAAAATGAAACAGCGTATCACCCATCGAAGCGATATATCCCCAATCGTGTTGACAACCGCTTATTTTAACCTTAGCCTGAACAAAGGCTTTGGGTCTTTTGGCGTTTTAAACAGCATCCGGGAAGAACCCTGGCATAATGCCGTCCCGGCGTCGTTGGAGAAGTAAAATGACAGGTGATTCAGCGCTTCTCGATAATCGCAATGTGCAGGCCTTCAAAAAATCCTCGCTGGATGTGGGCGAACTGACCGTGATATTGCCCTCTGAATTCAAGGAAGAAAGCTATCAAGCGCTTGAATACTATATCTACATTCCTCACGCATATGCGAATCCTGAAGCCATGGACTTAGGGCTCGCTTTTATATTGATGGATGACGACCAATTGGCGCAGGTCGCCTATGAATTTATAAAAAAAACCACCCAATCAATAGAACCCACCCTGGTGGTCGCGGTAAAGAAACCTTATAAAGGCTATGACAATACCTCGCTTATTAATCTTCTCGGCCATATTCGGGGAAGATTCAACATTGCCGAGACTAAGCTCTGGAGTGTGGGAGAGGGTTCGGGGGCGAGTG
Organism: uncultured Treponema sp.; assembly: GCA_964535235.1. Classification (GTDB taxonomy): domain Bacteria; phylum Spirochaetota; class Spirochaetia; order Treponematales; family Rectinemataceae; genus UBA2256. The sequence continues at coordinate 7,270 of CAZHSK010000029.1, forward strand.
CCTGCGTATCCTTGAACAGGGTTTGCCCCTCGGCATTCGCGTCCATGGCGGTGAATAAAAAAGTCCGCAAACTCCGCGGCCCCTGGCTGACAACAAAACCCGTCCTTTCAGGAAGAAACTACAATGTGGTCGATGTCCCTCTTTGGAGTGTTACTAAGCTAATGGACAGAACGATCAATTGGACCAAAAAACATACCAATTATGTGAAAGTGGCTTCCTCCAGCAACCAAGACAAGGCTTTTCTGGCAATAGATAAAGACTATTTAGGCAAAACCGCATGGGAAGCCACAGAGCCGGGCCCAAGCTGGATTTCGCTTGACTTTCGGGAACCCCTGTATATAACCCGTTGGGCCGTACACAGCGTTAAGATCATAGAAAATTGCCTTCTTGAATACAGCCTCGATGGGATCACGTGGAAGAAGCTTGATAAAGTGGAGAAGAATCAAAGCACAAGAATAGATCGTTTTGTAAAACGCAGCTTACTTGCGCGATATCTCAGACTCTTCTCAATCAGTCCGATGCATGTGTTCGAGTTTGAGATATACGGGGATCACAGTGCATTTGATTCTTTTAAATATGAAACGTATCAAGGAGATTGCGGTTCATATCTCGCATATCGCTTGTTCGAACCTGATCCCGAAAACCTGCCGGAAGGCAAAAAAGTCCCTCTCGTGGTCTATTTACACGGGGCAGGGCAGCGCGGACACTACAACGAAGCGCAGCTGTCAATTACTTGCGGAGAAGGCGCCACCAACATCGCATATCCCTGGTGGCAGAAAAAACACCCCTGCTATATAGCGGCTATCCAGTGTCCTCTCGAAGAAGCTCATGCATCCGACAGGGTCGCGAAAAACGAAGCGGATCTTATCCGTGGGATTATTAAACGGTTCTCGCGCATAGACGATAACAGAATCTACCTTACGGGAATTTCTCTCGGCGGGTTCGGTACGTATAAGCTGGGGATCGAGAATCCGGAGCTTTTTGCGGCGCTCGTTCCTGTTGCGGGCGGCGGCATGGCCAATTTTGAGTCGTATCCCGGCATGGCCCCTTTTCTAGGCTTAACCGAAAAAGATAACGCAGGCGATATAAAAACCGGAAATTACTATGACCGGGCGTCTATACTGAAGAATATGCCTGTATGGGCATTTCATTCCGCAGACGATAATATAGTGAGCGTAGAATTATGCACATCAATGGTGGAAGCTATACGTTCAGCCGGGAATAAAAGCATCCGGCAAACAATCTACCCAAAGGGCACATTCGGGGCGACGCCCCATTATTCCTGGCTCTATGCGTATTATGATTATGACATGTGGGAATGGTTATTCGGTCAGGCAAAAAACAAATCAACTAATAAGGAGATATATCAATGAGAGATTCGATCACGGATGTCCCCGGCATCAGAATAGGACACGCCCAGAACCTGGATACCGCCAGGGGCGTTACGGTCATGCTCTGCGAAAACGCGAAGACCGCCGGTGTGGACGTACGGGGAGGTTCTCCCGGCACGAGGGAAACCGATTGTCTGGCGCCGGTGAATATGGTGCCGGCGCCCCACGCTATCTATTTTTCCGGCGGCAGCGCCTTTGGTCTGGCGGGGGCCGGCGGAGTGATGAAGTATTTCAGAGACAAGAAGATCGGCTTTAACGCTTGGAATGTTCTGGTTCCCATCGTTTCGGGCGCGGTCATTTTCGACCTTACCGTGGGCGATCCCCTGGCCTACCCCGATGAGGTCATGGGTTATCAGGCCTGCGAAAACGCAGGCCTCGATGTCCCCATGGGCGTGGTCGGCGCCGGCACCGGGGCCCTCATCGGTTGGGCCGGGGACCTGGATCAGCGCATGAAGGGCGGCCTGGGGACTGCCAGCGCAAGCTCCGGAAACCTTGTGGTGGGAGCCCTCGTGGTGGTCAACTGCTGGGGCAACGTAAAGGATCCGGTAACCGGAGAACTCCTGGGAGGAACCCTGAACAAGGAGAAAAACGGTCTCTTGGACGCCTACGAGGAGATGAAGAAAAAGCAGGCCGCATACGCTCCGACCAAGGCCGGGCTGACCAGTCACACCACCATCGGCATGGTGGCGACCAACGCGATTCTTTCCAAGCCCATGGCCACCCGGGTGGCCATGATGGCCCATGACGGTTTTTCCAGGGCTATCTGTCCCGCCCATACCGCAGGCGAAGGCGATTCTATTTTCGCCGTAACCACCGGGGAAGTAGAGAGCGATATCAATATCGTGGGGGCCATGGCCGCCGACGCAATGGCAAGGGCTATCGCCAAGGCGATCAGACACTCTCGCTCGGCCTTCGGCTACATGGGCCACGAGGATTTGGTCAAGCGCATGGCCAGATAGACTGTTATCTTTGCCACGGTTTTTAAAACGGGGGCTGTTTAGTTAAAAAAACAGTCCCCCGTTTTATTATACATAGTTTCCAGACAGTCCCTATGCTAAGGGCAAAATGGGTTACAACCCAGGTTTTACCTCCAATACAAGATTCTTTCTGCCGTTTCTGATTTCGAAGATGTAGGTCGGCTTCGTCATCGCGACTCCGTTTACATTGTCCCATTCGAAGAGCAGACCTTTAAAGCCCTTGACATTCTGGAGATAGTCGGCGATTTTCTTCCGCTCCTCCTTCAGTTTTTTGGGGTCTCCGGTTACGCCGGTCTTTTCGATTGCCTCTTTTATCATATACACGGCATCGTAGTAGTTCGGCGCGAGGCTGGGAACCTGTGTGCCCTTGTGGTCAGCCATGTAGGCTTTCTTGAAGGCATTCCAACGGGGGGTGTCGAGGTCATCGTTGGTATAATTATAAATCTGCACTCCTTCGACATCCTTGGGGCTGGTGGTATAAAGTTCCGGGGTGTCGGCGCTGGAGAAGACCAATATATGGTTCATTTTTTTCCAACCCAACCCTCTCAGTTCTTTGATGATCTTTGCGGCTTTTTCGGCATTACAGGCCAGAATAATCGCATCGGGTTTTTGGGCCATGGCTCGCACAACGATAGGACCGAAGGATACCGCATCAATAGGCACATCAACTTTTACTTCCTTAAGCTTTTTGTCGGCTATGGCCTTAGAATGCCCCTTGGCCATCCCGGGCCATGGCCCCATCGGCTCCACGAACTGGACAACTGTCTTTATGTCGTTGAACTGGTTCAGGTAGGCGGCGATAAGGGTAGCAAGCCTGTCCTCCGTAGGGGGAAACCATGAGAGGGTCCAAGGTAAATAGGGCGCCGCATACTCATAGGAGGTGGTGGCGGTGATGGACATCATACCGTTCTCCACCGCTATGGGCATGGCGGCCATTATGACCGGTTCGGGGACGGGACCCAGGGCGACCAGCGTATCCTTGACAATGCGAGCCATCTCGACCGATCCCTTTTGGGGATCCAGCGCCACATCGACAGGAATAATCTTCACCGGTTTGCCCGCAATTCCCCCAGCGGCATTAATCTCCTCGGCCGCGTAGTTAGCGCCCCAGTGAAGATACTCACCAATGGAAGCTATCGCACCGGTGAGCGCGTTTAGAAATGGAATCTGCCATTCGTTCGTGACTACCTGGCCGAACGAGGCAGTTGCGGCGACAAGAAGTAGTACCAAGACTCCGACTAATTTTTTCATAAATCCTCCTTCCCGGTTTTTCTCTAATCTCCCGCTTAAGCGAAAGAAGGATACCGATAATGGAGACCAGATTTTCGACGTTATCCCAAGACTTCAATACCAGTATCGTAGTCATTATACCATTGAAAATTTAATTATGGAGAAACAAATTCCTTCTAAATACGAAGCTCGCGGGCCTGTCTCGTCTCTGGCAAGTTTATTTGATCAGCTCGACCAGCTGGAAATCGACGACCCCCGCGGCCCGGCCCTCGTCCATATCGATATGCATTTCCAAGGCCAGATCGTCGGCCACCCGCACAATGACATTCTCGAATACAAGGCCCCGCTCGCCGGGAACGCGAATCTTGACCCGCTGGCCGTTCACGACCCCGAATTCTTTCGCGTCGTTGGTGTGCATATGGATATGACGCAGGGCGGCGACAAGACCCTTTTTCAGAACCAGCTTCCTCCCCTCGCTGCCGATCAGCGTGCAGCCGGGACTGCCTTCGATATCCCCGGACTCCCGCAAGGGAGGATCGATTCCCAGTTCGGCGGCGTTGGTAAAGGAAACTTCCACCTGGGTGTATTTTCGGTTAGGGGCGACGACGACTGCGCCTTTGACGCTTCCCTTCGGACCGACGACTTCAACGGTTTCGGCGCAGGCGAAATTGCCCGGCACCGTGAGCTCCCTGACATGGCTGAGCTTGTGACCCTTGCCGAAAAGGGTCTCCATATCTTCCTGGGTGAGATGGACATGAATATCCGAGCGGGCGATAGGCAACATGGTTTTCATGGTGATGAACTGGCCCTCCTAGCCATAGGTTATTTTGTAAAAAAGGGCCGTTTCCCGCGAAACGGCCCTAAAACTCAAACAAGGGGTCCGGAAAAGACGTTCAGCCATTCCCGGGCCATCAGTATTCATTAGAACTTGGGCTTGACTTCCAACACGAGCTTTTTCTTGCCGTCCTTCACCTCGAAGATGTAGGTCGGTTTGGTCATGGCGACGCCGTTCACGTTGTCCCACTCGAAGAGCAGGCCCTTGAAGCCCTTGACGTTCTGGAGGTAATCGGCGATCTTCTTCCGCTCTTCCTTGAGCTTCTTGGGATCTCCGGTCACACCGGTCTTCTCGATGGCTTCCTTGACCATGTAGACAGCGTCGTAGTAGTTCGGCGCGAGGCTGGGAACCTGGGTGCCCTTGTGGTCGGCCATGTAGGCCGCCTTAAAGGCGTTCCAGCGGGGGGTGTCCAGGGTATCGTTGGTATAGTTGTAGATCTGCACTCCCTCGATATCCTTGCCGCCGGTGGTATAGAGCTCGGGGGTGTCGGCGCTGGAGAAGACCAGGATGTGGTTCATCTTGGTCCAGCCGAGGCTCTTCATTTCCTTGATGATCTTGGCGGCCTTTTCGGCGTTGCAGGCCAGGATCACGGCGTCGGGTTTCTGGGACATGGCGCGCACGACGATGGGACCGAAGGCTACCGCGTCGCTGGGAACGTCGACCTTGACTTCCTTCAACTTGAGGTTGCCCAGGGCCCTGGTGTGGCCTTTAGCCATCCCAGGCCACGCGCCGTAGGGCTCGATGAACTGGACGACGGTCTTGATGTCGCTGAACTGCTTCAGCCAGGCCTCGACCAAGGGAGCGAGCCTTTCCTCGGTGGGGGGGAACCAGGAAACGGTCCAGGGGAAGTAGGGAGCCGCATACTCGTAGGAGGTGGTGGCGGTGATGGACATCATCCCGTTCTCCACGGCGATGGGCATGGCGGCCATGATAACCGGCTCGGGAACGGGGCCTAAGGCGACCAGGCTGTCCTTGACTATGCGGGCCATCTCGACGGAACCTTTCTGGGGATCGAGGGCAGTATCAACGCCGATAACTTTTACCGGCTTGCCGGCGATACCGCCCGCCGCATTGATTTCCTGGGCGGCATAGTTGGCGCCCCAATGCAGGTACTCACCGATGGACGCGATTGCGCCGGTGAGGCTGTTGAGGAATGGAATTTGCCACTCGTTCACCACTACCTGGCCGAACGCCGCGGTAGAAGCAACCAGGAGCAGTACCATTACTCCGGCTAATTTTTTCATAAGACCTCCTTCGTAGTCTTTATATCTTCTCCCGCTTGCGCGAAAGACGGATACCAATGTTGTAGACAAACTTTCTCGTGATGAATCCTTCAGGTTTCAACACTAATATGAGTATCAGTATAACACCATAAATCACCATACGCCAGGATTGAATTTCAGCCGGGAACATCAAAGGAACCCCATAGAGAATGGGCGCCATAAGCAAGGAGCCCCAAAGGGTACTGTAGCCTCCCACAAAAATGGTGGTCATGAAGATTCCCACCAGATGAAAGGTAAAGAAGTCCAGGTGAAAGCTCTTGTAGATAAAGCCGTACAGGACGCCCGTGCCGCCGGCTATAATACAGCTGAATACCTGGAGGAGTTGGCCCATCTTCTTTATGTCCACGCCGAGGGAGGTAGCCAAATCCTTGTCCACAAAAATCGCCGATGCGGCCTTTCCAAGCCTTGAATTGTCGCAGCGGGGGATCAGCAAGCCGACAAGCACTACTAGACCATACAGGATGGCGATTATCCAGTTTCGATGCCCAGCCGGTGTTTTGGCTATGTTGGGCAGTCCG